>JAHDGT010000167.1:4079-8930 GCA_020631675.1 Bacteroidota bacterium | reverse complement strand
AGATCAGGATTTAAAGGAAGGCTTTTGCCATTGCAGCGAATGAAGTTATCCGAAGGTTCTTTTTCATCTTGATAGGTATCAAATTCGACTACCCTATAATAGCTGGGTATTCGTCCACCTATTTCTGTGTGAATCGTTTTTGCTCTATTAGATAGAATCAATCCAAAGCCACCATTCCCTATGTCTTTGATCTCTTGAATACTCGCCTCAAAAGTGATTTCAAAGCCTTTGCTCAGTGCGATAGGTTTTTGAAACATCATAGTGCCGAAAGCCAATCTACCGGGAACGTCCTTATTCGTTAAAATCAAATCGCCAGCTTCATTTAAAACGCCTTCTCCACTTATGTAATAATCATCTACAGCTAATTCATTAAAGTTATCAATTACAAATCCGGGCACTGTGTTGAGATTCTCGGGCACTTCCGCATTGGTCGTTATTGCTTCCCGTTTATCCTTAGCGCGAGCTTTATTGACACGATCTCCTAAGAAAGAACGCATTTGCAGTGCTACATTAGGATCCTCTAAAATGACAACGTCCATCATGCAGTTATCTAAGAAGGGTTGTTTATCAATACCTGCTTCTAAGCATAGTTGCTTGGCTTTTTCCCACGCTACCCCTTTTTGTGCGGAAACATCCAAACCGCCATTGGGATAATTCCTATCAATAGGCTCTTTAGCTTCGAAGAAGAAGAGTGATTCCCCATCACGCACCCGCCAGCTATCTCCAAAAACACTGTAAAGCGCATCAGTGAATTTGGATCTTCTTATACGAGGAATAGGTACAATATCCCCCTTATCTCTTACTCGAAGTTCATTGAGTTTATCCTCATCATAATTCCCTAATAAGCCCTCTACCTTTCCTTTCAAAGCTGCTTTTTTCTTGATCTTATAATTCAAATATAGAGAGCCACTAACAAGATGATGTCCTCGTAATTCTACGGTCAACTCCAAGTCATTATGGCTTATGTGTACAATTCTATTGTTATTGTAGCTCATTATTTTAGCTCCGCTGCTAAAGCTGCGTTGATCATCTAACCAGTCTGTTTGCCATTCGCCATTGATCGCTATACATTTTTTTCTATCCAGATAAACATTAACAATGTCATCGTCCATTTTTACCGCTAAGGCTTTAGTAAAAGATATGTTTCCTCCCTTAAAATTGCCAAGTCGGGTCTGCACTTCCCAATCGTCATTTGTAGATTTCATAGCGACATAGTCTCCTATTCCATGAAAGTCGAATACTAAGCCATCCATAGAGATCAAATGAGGGTCACCGTAGCTCACTGCTCCATCCTCATCCTCCTCTTCATCTGGGCATTCCCACAATAAGTTTTCAGCAATTGAAGGACCATAAACCATGTCATCGGTCAGTTGCCTCCATCCATAACGAATAATACCGGGCATATTATTTGTGTTCGCACTGTTCCAATCATCACTAGATGGTACTTCATTATCATAACCATCATTAGCTGGATGCCATGATGCTGGACCCGGATGAATATGAAAATCGGCAACCACTCTGCAATCTTGTATAGCGGGAATGGGAGTGACATCTATTCCGTCTATCTCACCATCAGCCCAACGTTCAATTCTCGTTGTGTAAGTCGTATTCCCAGCTGCATCCACTTCACGACATTGCAAGATCCAACCACCTTGCTCCATATCATTACCTTCGTCTTCCGCATTGGAAGCGATCCATGCTAAATCCAGCGCTTCTTGCACTACTGGGTCATTTAATATATCCCCGACATTCGCTGAAGGACAGTCAGTACTTTGTGCGAAAGTAGCTGTAGGGCTAAAAATCACAAGAAATAAAAAGCAGCTTACGTAGTATAGTTGATTTTTCATGTTTCTTTATTTTTTAGACACTTTTGACAAAGCTTCTTTCACATTAATACCATTCGCTTCCCAATAGGCATGTGCTTTTTGTATCTGTTCTTCCACATGCATAGCCTCGCCTTTTAGTTGCCTATTATAGCTTCTGAGCAAGAGTGCTGACATATCATCTTCGTGAAACAAACCCATTTTAATTAGATCATTTCGAAGGCTACTATTGGAATCGTAAAGCCATTGGTTTCTGATCCATCTGCCGAAGCTTAGATGCAAGTTGGCTGAAACTGTAGCACTTTCCATACATTGAATGTACCTTCTCTGGTAAGGGTTCATTAAGGCATCAATGGCTGCCAATGCTGCTTCAAAGTTTTCCGGAATTGCTGTTTTATCTGGTAGTTTGTCAGAATTTTTAAATTCTTCAGCAGAAGTAATGCCCTCGCAAGGCGTAGTAGCTACTTCAGCAGAATGGGTACTTTGCTCTTGGGTAGAACAGGATAAAGTCAAACCCATCAAAACAAGAAATATTAAATGTGATATTATCTCTTTCATAAATTGCTGATATTTTCAATTGGAGATACAATTTAATAAATCAACAAGACTCAGCCAACAATCTTGAACGCCAGGGATAGGAGCGGTATGCATTGCACTGGATGCGCCCTGAGCGGCGGGCTAAAAAGGCGGCCCAGAGGTAGCCATTTTTAGCCCTGCCAGCGAAGCAGCAGACAGGGCAATGCATTTAGCGGATAGCCCGACCCGCTATAAAAAGGAACTTTTAGAAGATCATAACTGTATATGTCCTCGTGCGTTGCTTTTGCATGGATGAAGCTTTTGTCATTATCCTTTTTATAGCGGGGGCGCATGATTATAAAAATCAAAAATACTACGCAAAATGATTGCGCAGTGGGTTTTTATGTTTGCATTATCAAGGAAACAAAATCTATTTATCATGAACAGTTTGAAACGCTTATACCAAAGTCTATCAGAAAGAAAGCGACCAGAAGACATTGCTGATTTGATATTAGAGGTGTTAAATGGTAAGCTTACAGCACAAGAAACCAAAGTGCTTAAACAAGCTGCTAATGGGGCATTGAAAAATAAGCTTTGGCAGTACACTTCTATGCTTCAGGAGTTCGCTAAGCCTATTGGTGCGGAGAAGCAGGTGAAAAAGGCGATCGAATTGTTCGGTTTAAATGATATAGCGGCATTTGACTACGCATCTCCTGATCTGGTGGAGCGATTTATTGTGAATGTGTCTTCATTGATCAATAAGGCACCTGGTGCGAACGACTTTAGAAAAGATCGTTTGAACAAGGCGGAGCGTGAGGCTTTGGGTATGGATGTTTCTAAGCGCATGTACAATAAGCAATGGCGTTTGTTAAAGCGTTTGGAGGAAAAAACACTTCGATTGGCTCGGGAGATCAAGAAGAGCGAGTTTCAGCAAATGGCTAAAAACGGTCTGGCAAGACAGATCAGTGAAAGTGATTTCTATAAGGATGTGGATACGGCTTGTTTCATTGCTTATTATACGGCCAAATCCAATATTCGAAGCATTTTCACGAATGGTAAACAGGAGCGCGCTTTTGATACGATCAGTGCGATGTTGTTTTTGCGCTGTACGGGTATAAACAAGACGAGAAAGCCGATTTTTGATCGCTTAATGGGTAGAAGAAACTTGAACCCGCGCAAGCTTTCTAAAACGGCGAACTGGTGGGCGATCGCGCATGTGTATCCGAACGTTGCCGTTTTAGCTCATTTGAGTGATGCGCAAAAGGGTGTTTTGCTGGGTAAGTGGACTTTGATCCTACAGGACATTGCCGAGTTATTGGGTGAACTTTGGGCGAGCAACTCGATCAATAGACAAACTATGATCGTGAAACGCGGTAATGATTCTACGACTTGGAACCATACTGCTGGTGCTTGGAATAAAGCGCGTGACCACTGGATGAATTTAATTTACGCAACTGGAACTGAATTCATCTTAGAAGAGTTATGCTTTGGAAAAGTACTGCGATTGATGGCCGCTGATGTGGCTTATTGGCACAGCGCTACTGGTGGTGATTTAGATCCGAATACTTATGTTTGGAATCAATTGCCATTGCCTTGGGAGGTTTTCGAGGGCACTGCTATTTGTACCAAAGAAATGGTTATCCAAGCTTGTAGTAAAGTGAGATTGAACCCTGAGACTTCTGGTTGGATCGCTCCTAGAAAACACAGTGTGGTAGCTTTCAAGCCTACACCTGAATTGGTGCATGGCGTAACGATAGCGAATCCGTTTTTGGCTACTATTCTGAAAAAGAATAAAGTCTTTTCGGGTAAAGCTTTCAAGCAGCAATTCTAAGATCAGTTAAATAAAAAAATTGACGATCTAAGCGTTAGTTCAGTGGTAGAACGCTCGGCTCTTTCTCCGAGTAGACGTAGGTTCGAGCCCTACACGCTTTTTTTGTGAATTGGTTCTGACATAGCTCAGTGGTAGAGCGCCCGGCTCGGGTCCGGGTGGACGCAGGTTCGAGCCCTGCTGTCAGAATTTTATATTAATAAACCAATGTAGCTCAGTGGTAGAGCGTCCGGCTCGTTATCCGGATGGACGCAGGTTCGAGCCCTGTCATTGGTATTTTTAATAGTCTTGCTCAGAAATATTAATCGGCATATAAATTCATCTTTTTTCTGAGCAAGACTAATGCCCGCACATTTTCCTAATATATGTGCGGGCATTTTGTGTTTTTGCTGATCAGCAGCTTATCTTACAGATTCTATTTCTGCTCATCTTGCCCAATACAAACAGCAGCTATCAATTTGAAATTCACAGAAGAACAAATCGCTAAATTAGCTCCTAAAGACAGTGCTTTCAAAGCAGGAAAAAAATTATCCCCAGCCTCAAAATGGCAATCTTACGCAAAGAGTGACAGAAGTATCTGGGGAGCAATAAAAGGCTCAGGTAAGAAACCTTATTTAGTACAGATCGACACGCAGGTTTTAGCCTATAAGTGTAGTTGTCCGTCAAGGCAGTTCCCTTGTAAAC
>JAHDGT010000167.1:0-4067 GCA_020631675.1 Bacteroidota bacterium | reverse complement strand
TGTTACTGTACAAAGATGCGGAAGACCAATTCAAGCCTACGGATGAACCTGAGCATGTATCAGAATGGCTGGATAAAAGAGCTGCGAAACAGGTCCCCAAAGAGGAAAAGCCATTAACAGAAGCCGATAAAGCAAAACGGGAAAAAAGCAAAGCTAAACGGGCCGCGAATAGGATGACTTTGGTCAAGTCGGGCATTGACGACTTGATGGTTTGGATCAAAGATCAGGTCAGAGTGGGTATTTTGGAATTGCCCAATAAACCATACGGCTATTTTGATCAGTTAGCAGCAAGAATGGTGGATGCGAAGGCTAATGGGCTGGCTGGACAAGTACGTAAATTGGGCAGTTTAGATTTTAGTAAATCAGGGCAATGGGAAGAGGAAGCATTGACCATTCTAACTCAACTTTACTTGCTCTTACAGGCTTTTTCGAATCATGACCAAAAAGAAGAGCCTCTACTCGCAACGTTAAAAAGTGAGTTGGGCTGGACCATTAATAAAAACGAGCTACTCTCACAACCAAATGTTGACCAACTAACTGACGACTGGTTGGTATTGGGTAGTCAAGTAGAGGAAATAGATAATACAATGAGTGTGAAGCGCACTTGGTTACATGCTTTAAATAGTAACACCCCTGCTCTTATCTTACAATTCATCAGTCAGCAGTTCAGAACGACAGAAATTCCTCTTGTTGATGGCTCTGTTTTAAATGCGACACTTGCCTTTTTTCCTAGCATATCTCAACATAGGGCTTTAGTAGTAGAACGGCACCAACTGCAATCCACCCATCAGAACCTTCCCTTATTCTTAACGAATTGGTTCGAACAGCACGATGAAAAGCTACGCTTATACCAACAGCACCCCTGGTCAAGTCAACGAACCTACTTAGTAGAAAATGTACGTCTGATACCCTTTGAAAGCGGCAAATGGATCCTATTGGATAATAATGGAAACTATAGAATCATTTCTTCAGAATTCACTGATGATCAATTAATCGATAGTCTGCTGTTAAGCAATAATAGTGCGTATAATATGGCAGTTGTGGAGAAAGCGGATGGTGTTTACCCCTTAGGTATTTTCAAAGCAGACGCCTACCATTGTTTAGGATAAAAGTAAAGTGAATCAGGGATGAAAGATTTTAATAAACACATCAAAGAAGTCGCTTTACTAGGCTGCGCACGAAAGCCATTGGATACGAATGTGCTTCCTCCTTCAATCTTACATTTGGTCAATCAAAATAAGAGAGACTCAGAAGAAGAGCGGGTGTTGGACGCATTGACGCTGCATCATTTCTATCGATTAGCGGGGCAACTACCGCCATCCTTATCTAAGGCCACTAGTCCAACGCCCATTGAAGAGACACAGCCTTTTGTCAGTGATGGCTTACTTGACATACTGGACAAGCTCTTGAACTATGGGCATGGCAATAAGTATGCTTTACTGTCCCTTTGGCTGGATAAAGTATTGACCAATAATGAAGTGATACCCGCCACGCACATTAGAAGGCTCCTGCAATTTGGAGAGGGAAGTGCGATAGCTGTTAGGCGAAAGATCAAAAGTGTTACAGGTAATAAAGGAGCATGGATCATTGGTTTTCCAGACCGTTTTTTTTCTAACTATGAATTCTCTACTGATGTTCAAAACCTGAGTTGGACAGAAGGTAATTACGAAGAAAGAAAGCTTGTCTTGGAAGATACAATCAAGACGGATCTATCAGCAGCTATACCCTTATTGCAAAGTACCTGGAATGAAGACTCCATACGTGAAAAACTGGCATTCTTAAAGTTGTTCAGAAACCACAATGCCCCTGAGATATCTAATTGCTTGGAAGGCTTTTACCAAGAAGATTTTAAGTATAAAGCCAAAGAGAAAGTATTTCAAAAGAAATGTAGAAGGGAAATAGTAGAACAATTGTTGGCGGACTCCAACTCTAGGCTTCACCAACAGACTTTAGCCGCTTTAAAGAAGTATGCTAGTTCTGAAAAGAAGGGCTTCATCTTTAAGAAGAAAAGCATGGGCTGGAGTTTCCCCGAAAATGAGCAAGACGATTTTTGGAATGGGAAAAACATGCTGTCCACTTATGGCTGGGAAGCCGAAAATGTAGATATAGGGCTGTACAGAACCACACCTCATTATTGGTTAGCCTGTTTTGTGGAAAGCTTGCCTTTTCAGGCTTGGGCTCAGGTATTTGAGCAAGATGAAACACAAGTACTTTCCTTTTTACTAAAACATGAGGATTTTCAGACCAAAGTGAGGAAGAAGTCTGTTTCTTATTTGCTTACAGCATTGGTGAAAAATGCGACTCGTTACAAAAATCAAGCATTGATTCTAAAGATCTTACCCTTGATAGACTATCATGAAGGGATTGAACTACTTCCCTTTTTAAGTGCTGAAAACTGGGAGCATTACATGCTAAAAGCAGGACGAGTAGCCTTGCAAAGCAGTTCACTCAACACCTTCAAAAAGACAGATCAAGCACATTGGTCGCTCGACTTCAGTAAAGCATGGCTGAAGAAACTGGCTGAGTTACTGAACGAAAAACGCTACTACGGAGATTACAGTCTCGGAGAAAGCGCGGGAGAATTGATGCACCCGGATATGCTGCCTCAAATTCAGCAATTTCACGAGTGCAAATCAACAGGCTTACAACTAAGCGACTTCTGGCAAAGACACGTTTATCCGCCTTTAGTAGATGGTTTGAAGTTCAGAATCGCATTACAAAACACTTAGAGCTAGCTCAGGAATTTAATCACGCCCAAATTAGACATATAAACATGAGTATACTAAAGAACCACGCCGAAGTAGAATACAGGGAAGAACTGGAAGCGCTGAAAAAGGCGGACAAAGGAAACAGACCGCCTAATTGGGAATTGTCACCTCAAGCAGTGGTGGATTATCTAATGGGCTGCAAGCTATCCAATGGCTTTGAAGTTAGTCCGAAATACATTGGCGACCGTAGACTGATGGAGATCGCCGTTGCTACTTTGACCACCGACAGGGCGCTACTACTTTATGGTATCCCAGGTACAGGAAAATCATGGGTATCAGAGCATTTGACGGCTGCGATCACAGGAGACTCCACCATGCTCATTCAGGGTACATCAGGTACCAGTGAAGAGTCCATCAGATACGGATGGAACTATGCTAAACTATTAGCAGAAGGTCCATCTGAAGGCGCATTAGTGGCCACGCCACTCATGGAGGCGATGAAACAGGGTAAAATAGCTCGGGTAGAAGAGTTGACCAGAATCTCGGCAGATGTGCAAGATAATCTGATCACTATCTTATCTGAAAAACTGCTCCCTATACCCGAACTGAATACCGAGGTACAGGCACAAAGAGGCTTCAATGTGATCGCGACCGCGAACAACAAAGACAAAGGAGTAAACGAATTGTCCTCCGCATTGAAAAGGCGTTTCAATACAGTGATCTTACCTACGCCAAGTACAGCAGAAGATGAATTGAACATCGTTACTACTCGTTCCAGTAAAATGATGAAGAACCTAGAGCTCCCTGCGGAATTGCCTAAGCTCACAGAGATCCAACGCATTGTCACCATTTTCCGCGAATTGCGGCATGGGGTGACAGAAGATGGCAAGCAGAAAGTAAAATCTCCAACAAGTACGATGAGTACTGCTGAAGCCATTTCAGTAGTGACCAATGGCTTGGCACTGGCAGCTCATTTTGGTGATGGTAATTTATCGGCTCAAGACGTGGCTTCTAGTTTGGTGGGTGCGGTAGTGAAAGACCCCGTTCAAGATAAAGTGGTCTGGGAAGAGTACTTGGAATCAGTAGTGAAGCCTCGTGCTGGCTGGAAAGATATTTATAGAGCGTGTAAAGGCTTGACCCTATAATATGAGCGTACACATTTTAGGCATAAGACATCATGGGGTTGGCTCTGCAAAGCAAGTAGCTAAGAGATTAGCAGAGATCCAGCCCGACATCATATTGATAGAAGGTCCACCAGAACTGACAGAGCTTTTCGTCAATGTTGGTGACGAGGCCCTAGTGCCTCCCGTTGCCATGATGGTCTACGACAGCAAAGAGCCTGCGAATTATTCTTTTTAC
>JAHDGT010000166.1:7515-8935 GCA_020631675.1 Bacteroidota bacterium | reverse complement strand
TTCAAAATCAAGCACTTAGGCGCGGTTCAGATGAAAAACTTTAAACTACCTCATAGACTAATTTTTGTGTAATTGAATTTCTTCATTAATTTAAGCGTTGTAGCAAATTGACAAATTCATATGTTTTTTATTAAAACCCTCATCTCTTTTTTAGAGGATGCGGAATACCGGAGTCTGATGTTGACCACTGTTATTATTCTTGCTATGGGAACTTTGACTTATCGTTATTTAGAGGGTTGGGGTTGGATAGATGCGCTCTACTTTTCTGTAGTGACGTTAACAACGATCGGTTATGGAGACATTACCCCTCAGACAGATGCAGGTAAGCTCTTCACCATTTTTTACATCTTTACCGGTATTGGTATTATATTGACTTTTGTGAATACGGTCTATGAACACTATGCGGATCTAAGAAGTAAATCTAAGAATGCTAACGACAATTGAAATAGTGAATTAGAAAATTAGTTTGTAGAAACAAGCCTTCATCCATATTTTTCGTAAATTAGATAAAACTCCTATTTATGAAAAAAGCGATATACCTATTTAGTTTTGTCTTTTTCTTTAGTTGCGCTCCGCTTCAGGCGCAGGTCTTTGATGGTGGTGATTTTGAAAGCTGGGAAGAAGCCGAAGAAACTTATTGTGAAGACTACCCAACCGGCTGGGAGTTTCCTTGTAATGAATCTTATGTTTGGTGTGATGCCGACATTGAAGCAAGTAGTGATGCTTATGCTGGGGAGCATGCTCTCCGCTTAGGAACGATGGTCTGCGAGTTTTCCTATTTACCTACTCCTTTGGTTAAGGTGCTCCCTTTAGTAGATGGTGTATTGCCTCCGATACAAGGCTACTATAAATACAATGCACAGAATGATGGTGGAACGGCTAATATTATGCTCATCGCTTCTAATGGTTTTGATGAGCTGTTCTTGCCTGATAATTTTGAAATGCTGGTGAATATGGAATTAGAAGAGGTGGAAGAATATACCTATTTCGAGTTCGACCTTTCTTTTGAAATTCCTGCTGAATACAATCAAGACACCATTCTATTTGGTATAGTACCTGGGCACTCGCCTCCTTTTCAAGAAGACTACAGCACGGGTGTGTTGCATGTGGATGAGTTGAGCTTCTCTCCTATTTCCAGTACTGAAGCAGAGATGCCAATATGTACCGTTAGTCATGAACCTTATGCCTACCCCAATCCGCTTCATGCCTCTCAATACTGGAATATCTCATTAGGACACGAAGATGGTAAGTATGTACCCAAAAGCGTTTCTTTGATAAATGCTGCTGGTAGAACTTTAGTGCGCCCATTTACAAGCGAGCAACAGTACATTCAGTTGGATGCGAGTACTTATGCCAATGGCATTTACTATTTGGTGATCGAGGGTGAAAAAGAACAGTATGTTGAGAAATTGGTGATCGC
>JAHDGT010000166.1:0-7505 GCA_020631675.1 Bacteroidota bacterium | reverse complement strand
ATAGGAATCATCTTGACCTTTGTGAATGCGGTCTATGAACACTATGCGGATCTAAAAAGTAAATTTAAGAATGATAGCGATAACTAAATAGTGGTGCTGAAACTTAGATTTTAGAGCAAACGTTTTATAGGGAGGGCGACCACAAGGGATCGCCCTTACTATATTAGCACATCAGTACTATGAATAATTAGTCAATTAACTCACTTCTAAATCAAGATCGAAGCGTTCATGCCAAGGCAAGCCCATGATGTTCAGTTTTGCCATGAAGGGATCCGGGTTGAATTCTTCTACATTGAATACGCCCGGTTGCATCCATTGGTCGGTGAGCATCATCATCGCACCGATGGTGGCGGGGACACCTGTAGTGTAGGAGACTCCTTGTGAGTTGGTCTCTTCAAAAGCCTGTTGGTGTTTGCAGTTGTTGTAGATGTAGTAAGTGCGCTCCTTCCCATCTTTGATACCGCGAATGCGACAGCCAATGCTGGTCTCACCGGAGTAGTTCTCGCCTAAGCTGCCGGGATCAGGTAAAACTGCTTTTAAGAATTTTAAAGGAACGATCTCTGTGCCCTTATAGTTGATCGGCTCAATGCTGGCCATACCAATGTTTTGAATCACCCGTAAGTGCGTGAGGTATTCCTCGCCGAAGGTCATCCAAAAGCGGGCGCGTTTGATGCTGGGGAAGTTTTTGACCAAGCTCTCTAATTCCTCATGATAGATCACATAGGATCGACGAGCACCAATATTCGGGTAGTTCAGATCTTGCCAGATCTCGTGTGGCTCTGTTTCGATCCATTTGCCATTTTCGTAGTAGCGACCTTTCTGCGTGATCTCGCGAATGTTGATCTCTGGATTGAAGTTGGTAGCGAATGGGTGTCCGTGATCCCCCGCATTGCAATCGACAATATCTAAATAATGAATCTCGTCAAAATGGTGCTTGGCGGCATGGGCGGTGAAGATGCTGGTCACGCCCGGGTCAAAGCCACAACCCAATAAAGCCATAATGCCTTTCTCCTTGAAGCGGTCTTGATAGGCCCACTGCCAAGAGTATTCGAATTTTGCTTCGTCTTTAGGTTCGTAATTGGCGGTATCTAAATAATGCACACCCGTTTCTAAGCAAGCATCCATGATCGTTAGATCTTGATAAGGGAGTGCCACATGTAGTACCAGATCCGGCTTAAAAGAACGGATCAGCTCTACCAACTCAGGCACATTATCGGCATCTACCCTTGCGGTTTGTATGCGACCGCCACCTACCTCAGCAGCAATGTCATCGCACTTGGATTTGGTTCTACTCGCTAACATGATCTCACCGAATACTTCGGGATGTGCTGCTGTTTTGTGGGCTACCACACGCCCTACGCCTCCGGCACCAATGATCATTACTTTTTTAGACATTTCTTTGTTTAAGATTTAAGACATAAGACATAAGACATAAGACTTCGAGCTGTGATTGAGGGCGTTATACGCCATACAAATCAACTGTGCTAATAGATTCCTTTTGTCAATGGTTCTTACATCAGTAAACTACAATAAGGAGCTTATATTACTTGAAATACATCTCCTAAAAAAGTACGCAAAATTAAATAGCAAACCCTATTGCGTGTATTAGTCGAAAGCGGATTTTTTTTCACTAACTTACTTTTGATATGATACAACGCTACACCATACAATCTCTTGAAAAAAGCAATGCGCCTTTATGTCCCACTCGCTACAATTGGTTGCTAAAAAAATCGAATGGGGCATACATACGATCCAACAGCTTTGAAGAAGGAATGCGGACTTATACCCCAGGTGAAAAAGTAGCTGGTATTCTTTTTAGAGATAAAGTTTACGTACTCGGGGAAAGCTATTTTAAAGCTTTATACCTCATCATTCCTTTGATTTTCATTAGCATTATATGCATGAAAATCTTTGAGCAGCCCTTTTGGAATTATGTAGTGGGATTTTCTTTATTATCCTTCTTACACTATCTTCTATTCTACTATTACAATAGCTACAAAACCCGTCAAGCCCTTGAGGACAATGGACAAGAAACGAAGGCTAAGATCATTGCTGTTGTTTATTCAAATGAAGACTATAAGCCTTTAGTTGAGTACACTTATGAAGGTGAGACCTATCGTTTTTGGTCAAGAAGCCAAATCTTTTTCTACCAAAAGAAGGAGGACATCAAGTACCGAAACGCGCATGGTACGAAAGTGATCAAATTGGATCAAACTCAGCCTTACTCGATATATCTACTGCCCCAACACCCCTATATAGCTAAAGATAAAACGAGTGTGGAAAAGCCTCATTTTGGCTGTCTCCTGAATGTGTTCTTCTTAGCACTCTTACTACTGTACCTCTTCTGGGATATGCTTTGGATGACGGTGAGGAGTTGGTTGAATTAATAGACCATTCCACCCTTTTAACCGTATGAAACATTTTCAAATTAAGCAAAGCGGTCAATCAAAGCTTCCCATACACCTGCGAACAATACACCCAAGCCTTATCTTCATCATAAGCCAAAGCTGTACCTACAAGGTCATAATTAGGGTTAACGAGATTGGCATAATGCCCCTTAGATTGGATCCAGTTTTTAACAATGTCTTTGGCCATTTCCTCATAAGTGCCCGTATCATACCAAACCCTGTTTCCACGAGTATAGGTCGTAAAACCAATATACTGTAAGTTCTCACCTGTATAAGAATAGTCACCACCTAAATAGCGAATACGATCCCCATGCGCTCTTTTGCTGGAAGATGGCTGGCGGTGAGTCAATGTTCCTTTTTTCAAGCAGTAATTATTCTGCATATCGGCGGCACGGAGCAAAAGCGGGTCGCGTTTCAATTTAGATAAACGTTTTCTGGCGCGCAGCTTATTCACCTCAGCATGCACCAACTCCTCTAATAAATCCAGATCAATATTATTGGGGTCAATACGACTGTTATGGTCATCACTAAAATAATCGTAAAATGATTGTGATTGAACACTATTGCTGCTGCCCATAAATGAAGGGGCTGCAAAACATAAAGCACATAAGAACAATGAGATAAAGAGCTGGTGAAGTAGGTTTCTTCGCATTGTGAAAATCATTTACACAGAAAAAAGAATCGACCTTTTTCATTTTAGGTATTTCGGGTCAAAAAGGCGTTAAGAAATGAAAGCAGTCTTGATTTTTGCTTCTTTGCATCAAGGCAAAGAAGAATAGAATAACTTATCATCAGAAAGTAAATTCTAACAGAACAACATGCTCTTAGTGGATGATACTATAACGCTTCAACAATGCATTTCGTCTAGAGGTTTTTAATTTTCTGTTAAAAATCCTTATTGCTCTATCACTAAGGTCTTCACATTCACAAATTCTCGTATACCATGACCGGATAACTCTCTTCCGTAACCCGACTTCTTTATCCCTCCAAAAGGCAGCCTCGGATCTGACTTCACCATGCTGTTGATGAATACGCTACCCGCTTGTATGTGTCTGGCTAAGCGTTGTGCTTGATCCGTGCTCACCGTCCATATAGAAGCCCCTAAACCGTATCGGGTTTTATTGGCCAGTTCAATGGCTTCGGGTATATTATTGACGGTAATGATGCTGGCTACTGGTCCGAATACCTCTTCATCAAAAACAGGCATGCCCGGACTAACATTCACCAATAAAGTAGGTGCGAAATAAGCGCCTTTTAGCACTTTAGGTCGGTAACCACCAATAATAGCTCTAGCACCCATTTTCATGCTGGCACGAACTTGTTTGTCAAGTTTTACCGCCAGATCTTCTCTCGCCATTGGACCGATCGTAGTTGTCTCTTCTTGTGGTGGCCCTACTTGTAATTTGCGGATCTCATCGGTCATTAGATCAATGAAATTGCGGGCGATCTCTTTGATCACTATAAAACGCTTAGCGGCGATACAGCTCTGTCCGCAATTCAAAAAACGAGACTTCACACCTACTTCAGCTGCTTTCTTGGTATTGGCGTCTTGTAAAACAATAAAGGGATCACTTCCCCCTAACTCCAATACTGTTTTCTTGATGTGTTTACCAGCTACCTCAGCAATTCTTGAGCCTGCTTCCTCACTGCCGGTTAAAGTGACTCCACTTATCTCCGGACGTTCTATTAACCAACGTACTTTTTTATGATCAATGAACAAGTTTTGGAAAACGCCTTCCGCGAATTGTGCTTCCCTGAATAAGCTTTCGATCAGCATGGCGCATTTAGGTGTATTAGGCGCATGTTTTAATAAAACGACATTGCCCGCCATGATCGCTGGTACAGCTGCTCTGAACACCTGCCAAAATGGAAAATTCCAAGGCATGATCGCTAAAATGATCCCTAATGGCGCATGTGTCACTAAACTCGTACTATACTCGGTTTTGATCAATTCGTCTTTCAGGAAATGCTTGGCATTATCAGCATAATAATTACAGATCCAAGCACACTTTTCTACTTCGGCTCTTGACTCTTTAATGGGTTTACCCATTTCCAAGCTGATCACCTGTGCGAACTCATCCGTTCTTACGATCAGGGCTTCGGCGATCATCTTCATTTTCTTCGCCCTGATGTTGATCGTATTGGTTCTATTGATCTCAAAAGCAGCAACAGCCCTCCGCAGCATCGTCTCCACTTGTCGCCAGCGGTGCTGACGTACACTCTCCACTAATCTGTTCGTACTGGGATCTACCGTTGCGAATCTCATTAATTGGCGTTTTTGGGGATTGTATATTCAAAAAGAAAATCGCCACAATATACAGAAGCCTTTCAATGTTGAAGAAGGAAATACAAAAGAACTGGCATCTCATAAATTTCAATGTGTACTGAATAACATATAATTTTGAACCTTTTGACGTGTTTTGTGTAACTAATGCTATGGAAATGTAAGTTTAGCGTTAACAATAGGTATTATTAAGCTTGCAATCGCCTTCCTAGCAGTAGGATATAACACGCATTCCGTACCTTTGCAGGCGCAAAACCTGATTTTGCTAACTAACGTATGTTAGTACTATTGCAGTAACAAACTCTCTCCGAATATGATTCCTAAGGATAATACCAGCCATAAATCAAATGAAATCATATCCACTAATAAACCGCATCAAAAGCCAGTCATAGACGCTAAAACCATCCAATATATCGTTGGGGAACATGCCACACCTAATGCGTTCAAACACTATGTTTTAAAAGATTATTACTTAATGAATTTGAGTCGGCAGATCAGTCTGCTCGGCAGAAGAGAGGTGCTTAATGGCAAAGCAAAATTCGGAATTTTAGGAGATGGTAAGGAGCTGCCTCAGATCGCTTTATCTAAAGTGTTCAGAAATGGGGATCACCGTTCTGGCTATTACCGCGATCAAACTTGGATGTTAGCGGCTGGCTTACTAAGTCCTGAACAGTTCTTCGCTCAGTTATATGCCGACAATGATCCGGAGAGAGAACCCCACTCTCAAGGTCGCCAAATGAACGCGCACTTCGCGACACCTACTGTTGATAAAGAGGGTAACTGGCTCTCACAGATGGATCAGAAAAACAGCTCTTCTGATATTTCCAGTACAGGCGGACAAATGTCGAGAGCGGTTGGTTTGGCAATGGCCAGTAAGGTGTATCGCTACGGACAGCTTCCTAATGAAGATAATTTCAGCCATAAAGGAGAAGAGATCGCTTTTGTAACCATCGGTGATGCGAGTACAAGTGAAGGCGTTTTCTGGGAGTCTATGAATGCCGCAGGTGTTTTGCGTATTCCTATGTTCGTTTCTGTTTGGGATGATGGTTACGGCATTTCCGTTCCTACAAAATACCAAACCACTAAAGGCTCCATCTCCGCTGCTTTAGCAGGTTTTCACAGCGATGATCCAGAAGAAGGCATTCACATCAGAGAGGTATATGCTTGGGATTATGTTGGTCTGTGTAAAGCCTACCGCGAATTGGCTGAACACACCCGCAAAACACACCAGCCTGTACTATTACACGTTAAAGAATGCACCCAGCCACAAGGGCATTCTACTAGTGGATCCCACGAACGCTACAAGACCAAAGAAAGACTAGCTTGGGAAAAAGAAAATGACTGTATCGCGAAAATGACCCAATGGATCATTGATGCCGAAATATCTACTGCCGAAGAGTTGAAGGAACTACAAGAATCAGCTAAAAAACGTGCCCGTGAAGCCATGAAAGCTGCTTGGAAAGCTTTCAATCAGCCCATCCAAAACAACAAGCAAGAGCTGATCAATATCTACGATAACATCATCAGTGAATTGCAGGATCCTTCCGCTATAGTGGAGGCAAAAGACGCTTTGAGTAAAACACTGAATCCTACTTATAGAGATCTATCTATTAGTGTGCGTAGGACCTTATTGCGTCTCCGCCACCAAACCTCTGTGGGTAAACTAAAGCTGATTCAGTGGCGCAATGAGTTCGAAGCAAGATTGAATCAAGTCTACAGCCACAGTCTCTATGCCGATGATGCTAAAAGTGCATTAAAAGTACAAGCAGAAGCTGCTAAATATGATTCGCAACCAGAGGTTTTAAACGGCTACGAAATATTGAATCGATGTTTTGACGCACTGCTTGAAAGAGACCCCAGAGTCATCGCCTTCGGGGAAGATGTTGGGCAGATCGGTGATGTGAATCAAGGCTTCGCCAATTTGCAACTCAAGCATGGTTTGTCTCGCGTTTTTGATACGGGCATACGCGAAAATACCATCATGGGGCAAGGCATGGGCTTGGCCATGCGCGGCATCCGCCCGATCGCCGAGATCCAGTATTTGGATTATTTCATCTACGGTTTGCAACAGTTAACCGACGATCTCGCCACGCTTACTTATCGATCCGCTGGCCAGCAAAAGGCACCTCTGATCGTACGTACTCGTGGGCATCGTTTAGAAGGTATTTGGCATGCTGGCTCTCCCATTAGCATGTTGATCTCCTCTCTAAGAGGCATCCATATTTTAGTGCCTCGAAATATGGTTCAGGCAGCGGGCTTTTACAACACCCTTATGGCCGCGGATGATCCAGGGATCGTCATCGAATGTCTGAATGGCTACCGATTAAAAGAAAAGCTGCCTTCCAATATCGGCACCTTCAAACTACCGCTCGGACAAGTGGAAACCATTCGTGAAGGTGATGACATTACCATTGTCACCTACGGTTCTTGCTGCCGCATTGCCATGGAAGCAGCAGAGCTACTTTCAGAAGAGGCCGACATAGAATGCGAGATCATAGATGTACAATCCTTATTGCCTTTTGATCTGAATAAAGAAACGGTCAATTCCATCAAAAAAACCAACCGACTCCTTGTTTTTGATGAGGATGTTCCGGGAGGGGCAAGTGCCTACATTCTTCAAAACTTATTAGAAGAACAAAACGCCTATTTCCATTTAGACGCGAAACCAGAAACCCTAACGGCAAAAGCACATCGCTGCGCCTTTGGTTCAGATGGCGATCACTGGAGCAAACCCAATACCGAAGACGTGATCGAGCGGGTCTACAAGATCCTCCACGAAGCCGATCCAGCCTCCTACCCTACTTATTATTGAT
>JAHDGT010000165.1 GCA_020631675.1 Bacteroidota bacterium | reverse complement strand
GTTTCCAGGATGAAAACCTGGCGTCCTAACCCCTAGACGAACGGGCCAACAATGATTTTTCCCAAAAGGGAATGCAAATATAAGGTGTGCTGTTTAGCTTTCCAATAGCTAACAAGAAAAAAGCGGAATTGATTCCCAACTTAAAAAAATAATTTACCTAAGCTTCATCTCTCTAAAGCAGCGGGTAAATAGAGAAAAGGTTATTTTCGCGCTCTGATTACGAAGGAGAATTCTCCATTTGATTAAATAAAACCCGACGAACTATGTCTAGCTGTAGAATAGCGATCAACGGATTCGGTCGTATTGGTCGTTTGACCCTACGCGCTTTACTGGCGCACGATGCTCCAGGTGTTGAGATCGTAGCGATCAATGATTTAACGGATAATGCCACTTTAGCCCACCTATTCAAATACGATACTGCCCATGGTATTTTTCCGGGTGAAGTGAGTTCTGATAAAGAAAGCATCACTATTAATGGGCAACGTTTCAATGCCTATGCAGAGCGTGATCCGGCTTCATTGCCTTGGTCCGCGAATAAAGTGGATTTGGTATTAGAATGTACCGGTCGTTTTAGAGATAAAGCAGATGCGGGCAAACACTTAAGTGCGGGTGCGGGTAAAGTATTGATCTCCGCTCCGGGTAAAGGTGGTGTGAAAACTGTTGTTTTAGGTATTAATGATGACAGCTTGAGTGCAGATGAAACGATTGTTTCCAATGCATCTTGTACGACCAACTGTTTAGCGCAGATGGTCAAAGTATTGGATGAGTCCTTCGGTATTGACAAAGGAATCTTCACAACAGTGCATGCTTATACTGCTGACCAGCGTATTCAGGATGCTCCGCATAGTGATCTACGTAGAGCTCGTGCGGCTACACAAAACATCATTCCAACCACTACAGGTGCGGCGGCGGCCGTAGCTAAAGTGTACCCATCT
Organism: Bacteroidota bacterium; assembly: GCA_020631675.1. Lineage (GTDB taxonomy): Bacteria > Bacteroidota > Bacteroidia > Chitinophagales > UBA2359 > JAHDGT01. Next base: position 8,017 of record JAHDGT010000165.1, on the reverse strand, counting down.
GTTGATGGTAAGCTAACGGGTATTGCTGCTCGTGTTCCCGTGATCACTGGTTCTTTGACCGACTTGAATGTGGTATTAAAGCGCGAAGCTACAGCGGAAGAAGTGAATAGTGCTTTCAAAGCTGCTGCGGAAGGTCCGTTAAAAGGCATCTTAGCTTATAGTGAAGCACCATTGGTGAGCACAGATATTATCAGCGATCCTCATTCTTGCATTTTTGATGCGGGCATGACCACTATTGTTGGAGATATGATCAAAGTAGTAGGCTGGTACGATAATGAAGCAGGTTATGCGAATCGTTTAGCTGACTTAGCGATCAAGATGGCGAAGATGTAAGCTTTGCAATTTGAAAATTCTCAATGAGTCAATTTGAAAAGGAAGTGATTTTTGTCCTCATTTTCAAATTGGCTCATTTTTGCTTTCTGCGAGGGATAGTAGTGGTATTAAGGGTGCTGAATGGCGAGTGAGTGCGCCTATTGCGGGGGCGGCCCAGAGGTAGCCACCGCAATAGGCAGCAAGGAACCGCCAGGCAGTGCGCTTAATAAGAACGGATAGCCCGACCCGAAGTAAAAAAGCGCGAACAAGCTTGTGTCAACCACAGCTTGTTCGCGCTTTTTTGCGTAGGGACGCAGCCTGCTACCAAGTAAACAGAGGTAAATCGGACATTTGTAGATTCACTTCTTCTTTAACTTTAGTCGCAACGGTCTCATCTTCATGATTGCTTAGTACACGATCGATCCATTCAGCGATCTGGCGCATTTCTGTCTCTTTCATGCCCCTGGAGGTCACAGCTGGTGTACCAATACGGATACCGCTGGTGATGAAAGGCGAACGCGTATCAAAAGGTACCATGTTCTTATTGACGGTGATATCGGCCAAGCCCAAAAGTCGCTCTGCTTTTTTACCGCTGATGTTTTTATTGCGCAGGTCGATCAGCATTAAGTGATTGTCCGTACCTCCGGAAACGAGTTGATAATCGCGTGCCACCAGTTCTTCTGCTAAGACTTGGGCGTTTTTGATCACTTGCTCTTGGTAGTTTTTGAATTCAGGGCGAAGTGCCTCTCCATAAGCGATCGCCTTGGCAGCGATGACATGCTCTAACGGCCCGCCTTGTGTGCCCGGGAACACCCCACCATTGAGGATCGCGCTCATTCGCTTGACCACGCCTTTCATGGTGGTTCTGCCTTTGGGGTCATCAAAATCTTGCCCCATAAGGATCATACCTCCACGAGGTCCACGCAGTGTTTTGTGGGTGGTGGTGGTGACGATATGGCAATGTGGTAGCGGGTCATTCAATAGTCCAGTAGCGATCAAGCCGGCAGTATGCGCCATATCGCAAAGCAATAACGCTCCTACTTCATCGGCTATGGCTCTGAAGCGGGCATAATCCCACTCTCTGGCATAGGCAGAAGCACCACAGATGATCAATTTAGGTTGTTCTTGACGAGCTGTTTCCGCCACTTTATCCATATCAATACGTCCGGTATCCGCTTCTACCCCGTAGAAAGTGGGCCGGTAATATTGACCTGAAAAATTCACAGTGGAACCATGCGTTAAGTGCCCTCCATGAGAGAGGTCGAAACCCAGTATAGTGTCACCGGTTTCTAAGACGGCCAGCATCACGGCGGCATTGGCTTGCGCACCACTATGCGGTTGTACATTCGCATAAGCGGCGCCATACAACTCTTTAGCACGGTCAATGGCCAGTTGTTCTACTTCATCTACCACCTGACAGCCTCCGTAATAGCGTTTGCCTGGATAGCCTTCCGCGTATTTATGGGTAAGCACGCTGGACATTGCCGCTCGCACTTGCGGACTGATAAAATTCTCACTGGCGATCAATTCAATGCCTTCAAGCTGTCTTTTTCTTTCTTTTTCGATGAGGTCAAAAACTAACGTATCTTCGCGTTCGTTAGTAGGTAAATGTATCATTTGTTCCTGCTTCGCGTGATCAATAATGGTTACGATGCCGTTTAGTTGGAATTTGTTTTCCTTATAAGCGGTTATGGGGCGTGAAATTACGACGCTTCGAGATGGGAATGAATTTTGAGAACGATAAGTTGCGTTTTTAACTTTTCGCTACGAGTACGGATTTTATTTTCAAGCATTATACAATGTCAAGTTTAAACATACCATTACTGAGTCGCATCTGTGAAACACCTGGCGCGCCTGGTTTCGAACAGCGTATTCGTGCGCTTGTACAAGAAGAGGTAAGCCCTCTTGTTGATGAGATTCAAACCGATAATATCGGTAACCTGATCGCTATTAAAAGAGGAAAATCACGTAAAAAAGTGATGCTGGCCGCTCATATGGACGAGATCAGCTTCATTGTGAATCACATTGATGACGATGGCTTCATACGCTTTTATCCTTTAGGTGGGTTTGACCCCAAGACCTTGACCGCACAGCGCGTGATCATACATGGTACCGAAGACATCATTGGCGTGATGGGATCCAAGCCCATTCACTTGATGAAACCATCTGAAAGAGGTAAGACTTTGCGATTAGCGGATTATTTCATTGATACGGGTTTGCCAAAAGCGGAAGTGGAGAAGATCGTTTCCGTAGGTGATCCTGTTACTCGTGAACGCGGTTTGATCGAAATGGGAGACTGTGTGAACTGCAAGAGCTTGGACAATCGTGTTTCGGTATTCATTCAAGTAGAGATGTTGCGAGCTTTGAAGGACGTTGAAGTGCCTTATGATGTGTATGCGGTATTTACCGTACAAGAGGAAATTGGCCTACGAGGTGCTACTGCTGCATCATTACGTATAGAGCCTGATTTCGCCATCAATATAGACACCACTATCGCCTTTGATACTCCTGGTGCCAAGGGTGAAGATCGTATTACTAACTTAGGCGGTGGTACAGGTATTAAAATCATGGATTCGCGAACGGTTTGTGATTACCGTATGGTGCGTTATATGAAGGAGCTGGCTAAAAAGCACGATATCAAGTGGCAACCAGAGATGTTACCGGCAGGTGGTACAGATACCGCCTCTATGCAACAGTTTGGTAGAGCGATTGCTGGAGCAGTAAGCATACCTACGCGAAACATACACCAAGTAATTGAAATGTGCCATAAAGATGATATTCAGCAGTCCATAGATTTATTGGTGGTTTGCTTGAAAGAATTGGCGGATTACGATTGGAGTTTTAAGTAATAATAAAAGGCGATGCGGGTATCCGCATCGCCTTTTTTTGACACATCATCTACCATCTATCATCGTTTGTACCTTCTCTTTGAGCCACTGTCTTTCAATGATCGGCTCCACCTGTAATAACTCTCCCACTAATTGTTCCGGAGAGCGTTTCCCACCACTTTGCAAGCGTAGTAAACGCTTAACGAAATTCACAAAATTCTGGCAGGCTTTGATGTTGTATTCCGATAAGGAGCGATCGCGTAATAAATAGATTCTAAAAGACTCCACATTAGAAGACAGCACTTCTACTTCATCGAGTTCGTAATAGGTCTTTATCAGTAAAATACGGTAGGTGATGTGCGAGTAAGCATCATTCAACTCCACATTTAGCAAATGGGTTTTCGCTTCATCATACCTGGCTCTATGAAAATTCAAATCGGCCAACACAAAATGATAAAGGCTTTCTCTATGATCGGGGTAGATGTGTTGCTTGTGGCTATCAATAAATTCTTCCGCCCAATCAAAGTCTCTTAACTTTAGTGCTACTCTTGTGATATTGCGGTAGAAGTAAGGCGACATATAATTGTCTTCCATCGCCAATAAATTCTTATTGATCATCTCTTTGTACAATTCAAAGAGATGCCTCAAGTAACCTTCATCCCTGCTTTTGATCTGCTTATTGCAATAGTTGGTCATGAAGGTGTATACCTGTCGCAATTCATCCCTATCCAATACATCCGGATGGTCTTCCAATAACTCTCTTAAGCGAATGAAGTGTTCTTCACTACCTGCGTCCATGCTCAACAATAAGATCAAATGGTAGTAGAACTGAATGAATGGCACTTGGTACAGATCCGAGACTCCCACCATTTCCATCACTTCAGACAGTAGCGAAATGTTGTACTGTTTATCAAGTATGTTCTGCCGATTCAAAATCGCCACTCCGAATCGCAACTTAGATGCTACGAAGTAGATGTCCAGCTCATCCATCAACTCCTGCAAACCCGTTTCCATAGCCCGGTTATGCGTGATCAGACGATGTTGAAAACTAACGTCTGACAAGGTTACATTATGCAGAAAGCGCTCTATAGATTGAACAGGGTCTTTATCAAGGGCTTTATTGATCTGATTGTATTTTTTCTCGAAATGACCTGCCATCCTTCTGTTGTTCATCGCACGCAACAACAGTAAGTTTTTATGGTTCTTATCTCTATCAAACTCGATAAATATCAAAAAATCTTCTACTATTCGAGTAAGTTGCGACATCAGAGCCCGCAAAGAAGAATCCTGACCTTTTTTATTGGGGAACAGTTTCTTGTAAACACGCTCTTTGAGCAAGTTATTGGAATTATAGTGTGGATGCTCTTTTTTGATCAGTTGAAACAACTGGATTATCTTATCACTTTTATTGAACAAAGGTGATTTGACATAATTTTCCAGCTTACTTAATTCTTTTGAAGAAAGTGTAGTGAATATTTCTATAAGCTTACTCTCTAACATCTAAAAGCCTTGGTAAACAAAAAAGGTATACATAATAGCAATTTACTTACACATCACCCTGTAAATCACGAATATAAAAACAATTACCCAAAAATATAAACAGTATGCCAGCTTCTACTTTTTGACAATCCGCTTTATTTGTACTCAACAAAAATCAAGTATAGCATGTAAATTTACGAAACTAGAGCTGTTCAGTTGCCTTATGGCTTGTTTATCAACATTTAAAATCTACAAGATTGGGTAATTTTGTATGTTTAGAATGTAGTACTGTACGCTAATATGCCCCCCCACCTAATGGAGCTAGTTTAAAACCATGTATCAGATACTTCAGGTATGTTCTTCGTCTGTATCATAGTACAAAGTGAATGAGGACGTTTCTTGTACAAATTGAATGGATCATGAGTAAATCAATACCAAATTGCCATATTCTGTTATCATTACTCATCCTGTGCTGTAGTATTGCAGCGAGCACAGATGCTTATGCACAAGTGCGTTTGAGAGTAATGGCCATGAATGCCCCATTGTTGGGCAATGACCCCCTCGATTTAAAAATCATTTTAGAAGATGCGAGTGGGGCACCCATTACTGATGTTGCCGGACTGGAGTTCACCATGAATCCTCCTGCAGGTTTTAACTTCAGTGCGCCTTCTGTTGTAGATTGTGCGAGCGACGGATGGATGGGGAACATCACTTTTTCCCCTAGCGACCTACTCGGAACAAGTGGAACAGGAACCGACCCCATAACGGTTACAGTTGCCAAGCCTTTTGGCACTTCATCAACGGGTTCCGGGCAGATCTGTGGCTTAATGTGTATCGCCACCATTGACGAAGTGCTCGGCATTGGAGGTTTTGATGGCGGCTGCCCGCAATTGACACTGGCCTTCACAGACGTATCCTATCAGCGATTATTGATAAGTAGTGAGGGACCAACACTAGTAACTGAAGAGCTGGAAGACGCAACGGTAGTAGTAGACTTTTGTGGTCAATGTGAAATCACCGACTTGCAAACTGCTGTTACTTGTTCCCCGAGCTTAGATAACTATATGGTAGATGTCTCCTTTACCGGAGAAGCAGGAGAAACCTATACCATTACAGATGGCATAGGTAGCATGTCCTACACAGGTAGCACAGGTACTTATAGTTTCGGACCCTATAATAGTGATGCCTATGGTACCATTTCGGTCATCGGTACAGATAGTCTTACTATCTGTAGCACGACCTTCTATGAAAATTGTGAATCTCCTGTTGCCCCGCCTAGTTGCTCTGATAACATCTTCGACCCCGGAGAATTAGATATAGACTGCGGCGGCCCTGACTGCCCGCCTTGTTTAGATTGTGGAATGGTAGTAGAGGCTACAAGCATTTGCTATGATATAGATAGTTTCTATGTAGCGGTGGACATACAGAATGTTGAAGCTTGGTATACCTTACTGGACGACCAAGGCAATCCGCCTGTACTGACTAACGAAGAATACTTTGTTCTAGGTCCCTATCTGAGAGGCGTGACAGTCAATGTTGTTATTGACGCTTTGACTTTAGCAGGTGATTGTGAATGGAGTATTAGTGCGACCTATGCCGGCTGCCCAAGTTTTGATTTCTTACCGCCCAATGCCGTCTGTGGCGCAAGTGGCTTTGATCTGTTCTATGGATTAAACGGTCCCTATGCGAATTATTCTTCTGGCTCAGATGGCGGCGTTCCCATACCTGAAGAAATTTGCTTCCTTGATGAACTGACCAATGTGGTTTGGTACACCTTCGAAGGTACAGGAGATGATGTGAATATTTCCGCAACTCGCTGTGATGTGCCTTTGGCGGATTACGAGAACGACCTGCAAATGCTGGTCTTCGAAAATTGTGGAGATGCTTATGCGCTTGTTTGTAGTGAAGATGCATTGAACTACCAACCCTCTGTTTTCTTAGCTACAGAAGAAATGCAAACCTACCACATCATGATCGATGGCTACGGTAGCTATGATCCTACAGGGGAATACTGTATTTCGGTTTGTAATGCACCGGTTTGTGGAGATGCTGACATTGAAAAAGTCAGCTGCCCGTCTGCCAATGATGGCAGCATTATGCTGAGTCCTAGTGGAGGCTCTGGTAGTTACCAATATAAATGGAGTACAGGAGCAACCACCCAAAACATAAGTGCCTTAGCGCTCGGAACTTATCATGTCACCGTAACCGATAATGAAGGTTGCCCTTGCTTACAATCCTTTGAGGTTGAACTTGCCGATGACGCCTTAGACTTAAGTGTCACCCCAACCGTAGAAGGTGTCACAGGCGGACTTTCTCCGTTCTACTATAATGTAGTTGAGATAGAAGTAGAAGGCGGTATTCCTCCTTTTGATTACAATTGGGATAATTTGGGTTATGTGCGCAGCTCGGTGATCAGTAGCGATGGAGATGTTCGAATCATTTACTCCAGTGATGCCCAATGGAGCGTTACCGTTACAGATGCGAACGGCTGCGAGGTCTTTGTTGGTAATGATGGTTCAGGTTCTAGCAGTGACGTACTACTCAATATTGTTGATTATAGCCTAACACCCAATACACCAGGCGTCAGTCCGTCCGGAATGATCTCCGTTATTGTTGATGGTGGTACACCTCCTTATGCTTATAGTTGGAATACAGGAGCAACAACAAGTTTCCTAACAGGTCTATCAGACGGCTGGTATAATGTCACCGTAACAGATAGCTCAACACCACCCCAGGAAGATACCGGATGGTACTGGATGTACACTTCCGTTCCGGGTAGTCGTGGCAAAACTGACTTAGAAGCAACTTCCTTCTTCGCCTCGCCTAATCCACTAACAGAACAAAGCGTCATTCATTACCAATCGTCGATAGATGACTCGCTACTTCAAATCGATTTAATGAGTATTGACGGGCAATTGATCGCACCCTTGTTTTCTTCTCCTGTAGAAGCAGGTCAGGAACACTTCATGGCAATTGACCAAACCTTAACAAGTCAACTATCCAATGGCATCTATCTCTGTGTAGCCCGCCATTCTACCGGACAAAGTGATTACATCAAACTGGTGGTCGCTAAATAATTAACACTCCTATATAAACTGAAGGCTGTTTCTCTTTTGGAAGCAGCCTTTTTTAATTGTGCACATACCCGCAATAAAAGTTCGCTTGACTTGACTTCGCTGGAAAATCCGTGTAGAACAAATTCATGAATTTGCTCTACGGCAGGGCCTGTCATTAAAAAAACGCGAACTTTCACTGCGGGTACCGGGCTATCCGTTAAAATTCAGCCCCTGCCTGCTGCTGTTTGGCAGGCATAAAAATGGCTACCTCTGGGCCGCCTTTTTATACCGCCAAACAGGGCGCATTCAGCGGCTTCATTACCACTCCTATCCCTTGTGCGA
>JAHDGT010000164.1 GCA_020631675.1 Bacteroidota bacterium | reverse complement strand
GGTTTCACTTTTGAATGGGGAGGTACGGTAGTGGATCCTATTTTGGGTGGTGCGACCAGTGCTTTGAGTTGTAACATTTGTGATATTGATGTGGATGTGCAAGTAGCCTCTGCCCTACCCGCTTGTCAGGGTCAGGATATTACTATGCAGGCTTTTGCCAGCGGCGGCGTTGGCCCTTATGCCTATACTTGGGAGGTGATCGGTGAAACGGGCTTTTCTTTCAGCAACAGTTCAGACAGTCCTATCCTTACGCCTCCGAGTGGTTTCACAGGAGATGTTACCGTTCAGCTTACCGCGGTGGATATTAATGATCCTTCTATTGATGTTTGTGAACGGGCGGATGTTGTGACCTTCTCTATCATACCCGGACCTGTCGCGGATGATGTGAGCGCGAGCAGTATCGCTATTTGTGCGAATGAACTGACGACCATCACCTATGGGGGGGCGTCTACTGCCGCGAATTTTACTTGGGATTTTGATGGAGGTAGTGCTACTGCCGTGACCGACCCTACTTCTTATGAAGTGAGCTGGCCAACAGATGGTACTTATACCGTCAGCCTTACTTTAGAAGAATCCGGTTGTACGGATGTACAGACCATTGACATAACCGTTCAGCCGAGCTTGGATGTGCCTTTTGGTCAAGTCTGTTTACCCTTTCCGAACGGTTCTGAGAATGCCAACTATATGAACATTGACTGGACAGATGTACCGAATGCGACTACTTATACGGTAACGCCTTACATCAATGGGGTGGCGCAAACCACCTTTACGACCAGTACCTCTACTTATGAGACCTTCACTCTAGGACAAGGGGATGATGTGTATTTAGAGGTCATTGCCAGTGCTCCGGGCTTCTGCCCTAGCGTGCTCTGGACCTCGGCTGTATGTAGTATTCCGCCTTGTACCGCGCCTAGTGATTTAGCGATCGTATTCCCCGCAACGGTTTGTGCGGCGGATATGGATGTTGCCATTACAGCAACGCCTGTTTTAGCAGGTACCGCAACGGGAGAATTCTCTGGTACGGGTATTAGCTCAGACGGCATCTTCAACCCGATCAATGGGGCGGATGATTATACGATCAACTATACTTATACCGATGAGATCGGTTGTGAATTCGAGATCAGCGATGTATTGACCGTTGGTGCTCCTCCAACTTCTACTTTCACTATTGGTGCGCCTGTGGTTTGTGCGGATGAGTCTTTGACCGTCACTTATACCGGTAATGGTGCGGCTGGAGATATTTACACTTGGGATTTAGATGGTGGAACAGGCACACCTAGTAGCACAGCCCCATTTAGTGTTAGCTGGGCAAGTGGTAGTATTGACCCGACGATCACCCTAACGGTAGAAGATGCTGTTACAGGCTGTACTTCGGCGGTCAGCTCACAGAGTTTGAGCGTTCAGGATGCCTTAGTTGCTCCTACGCTTAGTTGCGATGCGATCAATACGGATGCGAATAATGTGACCATTACTTGGGATGCCGTTTCGGGCGCAACAGAATACGACTTGACTTATGATGCTGGTAGTGGCCCGCAGAATATCACCACTACTGACTTGACTTATACCGTAACAGGTTTGGCGGCTGGTACTACGGTTGATTTCACTGTTTTCGCCTTTGATTTTGGACTTTGTCCGGACAGTCCTACGGCGACGATCAGCTGTACCAGTGATGGCTGTAGTGGGGTCACCTTGACTTTGCCTGAATTAGCTGCTGACTACTGCGTTGGAGAATCTGCTACGGTGAACTTAGTAGGTAGCCCGAGTGGTGGTACTTTCAGTACTTCCTCTACTGGTCTGTCTGGCAATACGTTTGATATTGATGCGGCAGGTGCTGGCTCGCATACCATTACTTACGAGTATACCGATACTTCTGACGGTTGTGAATACAGTGAAGATTTCACGACAACGGTGAATGCGGCCCCTAATGGTACGATCACGGGCCCAGCTAATGTTTGTGTGGGCGTGAATGATGTCATTCCGGTTTTTGAATACGACAGTATTTCAGGTACGCCTACAACTTATGATTGGGACTTTGATGGCGGCAGTCCGCCAAGTGCGAATACCGCTGGTCCACATTCACCAACATGGTCTACTCCTGGTACCAAAACCATTAGTGTGACCGTTTCTGAAAATGGTTGTGAAAGCACCTTTACCACTACAGTTGATGTGAGTTCTCCTGTGAATCTCATCAATTTAGATTGTGGTCCGAGTACCAGTACAAGTACCAGCTTTAACTGGTCAGCTTTCGCTGGCGTGGTCGATTTTGAGATCAGCTATACCATTAATGACGGTCCTGCTGAAACGGCTACTTTGGGTGCAGGCGTAACGACTTATACCGTTAATGACCTATCTCCTTTAGATGAAGTGAGCTTTAGCATTCAAGCCAATGGAGGCGCACCTTGCTTCTTAGGTTCTACGATCACACAAACTTGTTTCGCACAAGACTGCCCGGTCATTGCCGTTGACATTAGCTTATCAGACGATCAGCTTTGTCAGGATGAAAGTGCCCCGAGCATTACTATTGAGCCTTTAGGTGGGACCATCGGCTATATAGATGCCGCGACAAGTGATACCATTGATATCAGCACGCTAAACCCTGCGGATTTCGCTGCGGATAATTATACCTTGGTTTATGAATATGTGGACGGCGACTGTACCTACTTCGCCAATACCACTTTTGATGTTTACGAAGTACCAACTGCTGACTTTACCCTTCCTGCTGAAATCTGTATTACAGATGATGCGAGCATTACTTATACGGGTACTGCCTCTGCGACAGCTACCTATAATTGGACCTTCAATGGAGGTACACCTGCTACAGCCAGTACGGCTGGGCCGCATACGATAAGCTGGGCAGCAGATGGTGCTACTTCTGTTAGTTTAAGTGTGACAGAAAACGGCTGTACCTCTGGTTTGATCAACCAACCCATCAATATCGTGGCCGCATTACCAACACCAAATGTAAGTTGTGCGGATCTATCTCAAGATTTCGTCACCTTCGGCTGGGATGATATTCCCGCAGCGGAAGGCTATGTGATCACGACTACTATAAATAGTGCAGCAGATGAAACCGACCTATCACTTGCTGCTGGCACAACGGAATATACCGTTTCTGGTTTGACCCCATTGGATGAGGTGGAAATCACGATCTATGCGACAAGCAGTAGCATCTGTGGAGATAGTCCTATTGCGACACAAACTTGTATCGCTTCTAACTGTGATCCTGTAGATGTACAGATCACAGGTTTATCTACCAGCTATTGCTCTGATGAGGCTGTTATCGCATTAACAAGTAACCAAACAGGAACTACTTTCACCATTGATGATGGTAGCGGAAGTGGTGCCGTAAGTGCTACGGAAATTGACCCGAGTGCTTATGCGCCTGCTGCCACATTAAGCGTTGAAGCCACTTATGTAGAAGGTGCTTGTACCTATACGGATGTGGAAACTGTTGACATCTTAGAAGTGCCAGCAGCGACCTTCACCATTCCTACAGAAATCTGCTTAACGGAAAGCATAGAGTTGGAGATCAATGAAACCGCTGATCCTGATACCGACTATAACTGGACGATCACGGATGGTGACCCAGCAAGTGCATCTGGAGCCGGTCCTCATACTGTTAGCTTTTTAAGCGCAGGTACAAAGAATATTGTATTAGACCTGGATAAAGCAGGCTGTACCAATAGTGTCACGCAAAGCATCGATATCATTGACCCATTGAATGTTCCTGTGATCAGCTGTGGTACTTTGACGCAATCTAGTGTGGAGTTCACTTGGGGTGCGATCAGCGGTGCGACCGACTATCTGATCAGCGTAACGGTAAATGGAACAGCGACGATCACCGACCAGACCATAAGCGACAACTTCTACACAGAAACAGGCTTGGATCCTTTGGATGATGTAGCAATAACAGTCATTGCTCTGGGAGCGGCTCCTTGTGGAGATAGTGATAGTGCGACACAAACTTGTACCGCACAAGACTGCCCGACAGACATTAATCCGACCATTACCTTCCCGGCTGAGTTGTGTACGGATAGCTCTAGCGAAACAGCAACTTTAGACCCAACAGGCGGCACGCTGAATTTAATTGATGATGCGACAGGGATAAGTACGACCATCACTGCAACAATTGACCCCAGCACCTTGACCGCTGGCTCTTATACTTTAGAGTATCTGTATACTGACCCTGTAAGTGACTGTGATTATAGTGCTACTGCCGACTTAGATATTTTCCAAACGCCAACGGCTGCCTTTACTACTGATCTGACAGAAGTTTGTACGGGTTCAGATGTGGTCTTTACTTTCAGTGGTACAGCTAGTGCGACTGCTACTTATGCTTGGGATTTTGGTGCGGACGCCACCCCAAGTACCGCAACAGGTGTTGGTCCGCATACGGTAAGCTGGAGCGCGGCTGGTGCTCAAGCAGCTGAACTGACCGTAACCGATGCCATCTGTACGCATAGCATAAGCGATAATATAACAGTGATTGAACCATTGGCTACGCCTATCATTAGTTGTTCACCAACTACCACAGAGGTGACCTTCTCTTGGGATGCGATCGCTGATGCAGATAACTACCAGATCATTGTTAGTGTGAACGCTGTTGAGGTGGATAACTTCGCAGCAACTGACTTGAGCTATACTGCAAGCGGCCTCACTCCTGGTGATGTGGTTGACATTAGCGTACAAGCTTTAGGCAGCAGTGTTTGTGGCGATGGTGCGGTGGCTACCGACAGTTGTATCGCTCAAGATTGCCCGGATCTTCCGGTTAATATTGTGGGCTTAGCGGGTGCTTTTTGTACCAGTGGCTCAAGCGTGACGCTAGTGGGTGACCCTGCTGGTGGCATCTTTAGCGGCACTGGCGTTAGTGGAGATACTTTTGATCCTGCTACTGCTGGTGAAGGTACTTTCACCATCACCTATGATTATACCGACCCAAGCAATGCATGTAGCTATACTGCTAGCCAAGATGTTACCGTAGTAGGCACACCTATAGCAGATTTCAGCTTGCCGACTAATGGCTGTGCGACAGAAGCCGTAGCTGTTGAGTTTGTTGGCGCTACAGCAGGCATCAGTGATTACATCTGGGATTTTGGTTCCGCGAATGTATTATCTGGTTCAGGTGCCGGCCCTTATCAAGTCAGCTATGACACACCCGGTACTTATACCGTCAGCTTAGCAGTAGCCATTGGTGATTGTAGTTCTACAACCGTAAGTTATGATATAGACATACAAGGAGTCACCCTTGGTATCGACCCGACATTGGCTTCGATCAATTTGGGCGAAAGTCTTGACTTGACCGCTACCGCCAGCAGCACGGCCACAGGCGATCTGAGCTACTCTTGGTCACCAGATACAGGCTTGAGTTGTGCAGACTGTGCCAACCCAACGGCCACTCCTGAAGAAACCACCACTTATACGCTAACAGTAAGTGATGAAAACGGCTGTACAGCAAGTGCTGAGACCACTGTTCAAGTGATCGTGATCACCATTCCTCCAACTATGCTATTCCCTACCGCATTCAGTCCGAATAGCGATGGCGTGAATGACACCTTCATTGGCGTAGGGCTTGATGTGACAGCAGTAGAAACCCGCATCTTCAATCGCTGGGGTGAAGAGATCGCTCATTTAACCGACCCAAGTTCCAGCTGGGACGGTACCTTTAAAGGAAAGGCCCTTGATGTAGGCGTTTATGTGTATTGGTCGCGCGTGACTTTCGCGGATGGTACGGAGCAGACTTATAGGGGTAATGTGACTTTGGTGCGGTAAGTACTGTGTATTAAGGCTAAATACCATTCTTAAATTCGAAATCCCTGCTTCATTTAATTATGAAGCAGGGATTTTTTTGTTTGATATATCTGATCTTTTGAAATTGTTTGTTTTGGAGTAGTGGGCTATCATTGAAGTCAATACCTCCAAAATATCCAAGCCATGAAATACGGTATCGTTCTGTTTATACTCTTTTTTAACCTCTTTCTTCCTTCTGTATCATATGCCCAATGCGCCGAGAGCGAAGCCTACATTGAATTAGACATCAATAATGTTCGGGCAGGCTTATTACAAGCGGGCTCCTTTTGGTGGGACTTATCTGATAATGTCTATGAAGTACCTAAAGGTAGTGATAAGCACTCTATGTTCGCGGGTGGATTATGGGTCGGTGCCTTGGATGAAGCCGGATTGTTAAGAGTAGCTGCTCAGACTTACCGACAATCTGGTAATGATTTCTGGCCCGGACCCATAGTAGATGAAGACATCAGTCCGGAGACTTGTAGTGATTTTGACCGCTTCTGGAAAGTGAATGGCTCTGGAATCATCGAACATCAAACGCTATTTGAAAGCTATAATCCCTCTCCTATTCCAATCAGTCAAATTGATACCAGCATTCTACACTGGCCGGGGAGAAACAATGCCCACTCCACTATTGAACTGCCTACGAACCATTCTTTAGCTCCCTTTTATGATCAGAATAATAATGGTAATTACGAACCCGAATTAGGTGATCACCCGATACTAGCGGAAGGCTTGAATAGCGATGATTATGCTGACCAAATGATTTGGTGGGTATTTAATGACATTGGTAATTTTCATACGCTTACAGATGCTCCGCCTTTGGGTGTCGAGGTGGGTGTGATGGCTTATGCCTTTGCTACTGATGATATAATGAATGATGCTACTTTTTACCGCTTTACCATGACCAACCGCAACACATTAGGACTGGAAGATCTTTACTTAGGTTTTATGATAGACCCCGACCTTGGTAACTATAATGATGATTTTATAGGTTGTTCTCCAGAGCATGATTTAGCCTATGCCTATAATGGTGATCCTTTTGATGGAGTATATGGTACTGATTTACCCCTAATGGCACAACACTTTTTAGATGGTCCGAATGCTGTCGGACAAAGTACGCAAGGCTTAAGTCATTTTATTATTGCTGATAGTTTTTCAGGTCCAGCAGATGCTCCCCAAACGGCATACGAATATTATCTTAGGTTGCAAGGTAGGTGGTTAGATGGTACTTCCATCAAATGCAGTTCCAATGGTTATTACGGCGATATAGATTGCGACCATATGTACCCTGACCCACCTAATGACCCCGATGGCTGGAGTGAGTGTGCATTAGGTTACTCTCCAGATGATCGGAGATATGCTATTTCTAGCGGCAGCTACCATTTAGCTGTTGGCGAAAGTCTCGATTTTACTCTCGGATTATACTGGGTCTTACAAGAAGAAGAGGAATGCCCAAGTATTCAACCTTTAATAGATGCGGCCCAATTAGCGGAGCTGTATCACGAAGATCTTTTAAGTGCCGTAGATGAAGACCATGAAGCATTAGCAACAACAAAACATCATCAATTATACTGTTACCCCAACCCCACCACTTCAAAGGTTTTTTTCGACAGTGATTCTTCGATAAGTAAAGTAGAAGTGTTCGGTCAAAACGGACAACTACTTTTCATTCAGCGTACAGATACTTCCACATCTTCTCTAACATTGGAGTATTTGCCCGCAGGCACTTACTACTTACGTTTTGATGATAAAGTCTTACGCAAAGTAATTCTAATGAATGAAGCTAAATAAATAATCAAAAAAGTGTTCTCCCATGTATTATTTAAAAGTCGCTACAACTGTATTTATCGCTCTTTTCCTATGTCATAAAACTTATGGTCAATGTGCGAAAAGCGAGGCCTATATCGAGCTGGACATTAATAATGTTCGAGCGGGTTTACTACAAGCAGGTTGCTTTTGGTGGGATCTCACTTCTGGGCAATATGAAGTGCCCAAAGGTAGCGACAAGCACAGTATGTTCGCCGCTGGTTTATGGATAGGGGCTTTAGATGAAACCGGACTGTTAAAAGTAGCCGCACAAACCTATCGGCAAACGGGTAATGATTTCTGGCCGGGTCCTATCGTAGATGAGGAGATCAGTTCTGATACTTGCAGTGATTTTGACCGCTTCTGGAAAGTGAATGGCAGGACGATAAAAGAGCATATACTACTATCAGAAAGCTATCTCTCCGACCCTATTCCTATCGCCGAAATTGACAGTAGTATTCTAGGCTGGCCAGGGAGAAATAATTCGTATGCTGAAATAGAACTTCCTACAAATCATGACTTAGCCCCTTTTTTCGATCAAAACGGGAACGGGAGTTACGAACCCGAATTAGGTGACCATCCTATATTAGCAGAAGGACTGACGAGTGATGACTATGCTGACCAAATGATCTGGTGGGTTTTTAATGATATTGGTGGTTTCCACTCTTTAACGGATGCACCGGCTCTAGGTGTGGAAATAGGTGTTATGGCATACGCTTTTGTAACAGAAGATGTCATGGATGATGCCACCTTCTATCGCTTCAGCATCAAAAACAGCAGTGCGCTAGACCTAAATGATATTTACTTGGGCTTTATGGTAGACCCTGATGTTGGCGAATACGACAATGATCATATGGGTTGCTCGCCCGAACATGATTTAGCTTATGGTTATAATGGAGTACCGATAGACGGTGATTATGGTACCGACTTACCTTTAGTCGCACAACACTTTTTAGATGGTCCGAATGCCCCTGGTCAAGAAGCACAAGGAATAAGTCATTTCAGTAACGCTGAAGGTACTTGGGGACCAATGGATGACCCACAAACGGCTTATGAGTACTATACCAGATTACAAGGACTTTGGCTTGATGAGACCGCCATCACTTGCGGAGGGAATGGCTATGGCGGTGAGGAAGAATGCGATCATATGTACCCGGATCCACCCAATGACCCAGATGGATGGAATGAATGTGCATTAGGCAATTGGCCTGCTGATAGAAGCTACCTCATGTCTAGCGGCAGCTACAATTTAGACGTCGGGGAAAGTCTTGACTTCACGCTTGGTCTGTATTGGGTATTACAAGAAGACAGCCTATGCCCGGGCATTCAACCTTTGATCGACGCGGCGGAACTGGCGG
>JAHDGT010000626.1 GCA_020631675.1 Bacteroidota bacterium | reverse complement strand
CAATCCCTTGCGTGAATCAATTTGAAAATGTGCTAATTTGGAAATTTGAAAATGGTATCAGACCGCATCATTTTCACCAAGTGAACCCGCACTTCAAAAATTGATTTGCCACGAAGAAAGAAGAACACTAAGGAGCACAAAGGCTTTCTTTTGCCCACTTCGTACATCTTAAGCTATATGCCTTAATCATTTCTTCGTGTAACTTCGTGTTCTTCGTTCTTTGTGGTCAGCCAACTTCACCCGAAAAAGATGATATGAAACAACCTCCCTACCTCAAAAAAGGCGACACCATCGCCATCGTGGCTACTGCCCGCAAAATAGCGGATCGCAGCCAATTGGACCTCGCCCTTCAAACCTTTGAGCGTTGGGGACTAAAAGTGCGCTTAGGTAAAAGCATTGGCTTAGAGGATCATCAATTCTCAGGTACGGATGCCGAACGTGCCGCCGATCTACAATGGGCTTTGGATGATCCTACCATCAAGGGTATTATCTGTGCGCGAGGGGGCTATGGAACGGTGCGCATCATTGACCGGATCAACTTCAAAAAATTCAAACGGCAGCCGAAGTGGATCGCTGGTTTTAGTGACATTACCGTACTGCACAGTGCTTGCTTAGAACAAGGTATACAGTCCATACACAGTACCATGTGTACCAGCATGCCTACGAATACAGAGGCAGCGATCAGCAGTCTGAAAAACGCTTTGTTTGGTGAGTCGCTTACTTATAGCGCACCTCCGCACCCCCTCAATCGCTTAGGCGAGGCGGAGGGTTGTTTGGTGGGGGGTAACCTATCTCTGATCTACAGTCAATTGGGCAGTGCTACAGATGTGAACACCAAAGGTAAAATCCTGTTACTGGAAGATCTGGATGAATACCTCTACCATGTAGACCGTATGATCATGGCCTTGAAACGCGCTGGAAAATTCGCCAAGCTCAAGGGATTGATCATAGGCGGCATGACCGATATGAACGACAATACAATCCCCTTCGGGAAAACCGCCAATGAGATCATTGCGGAGCATGTGGCAGAATATGATTTTCCGGTTTGTTATCGTTTCCCAGCGGGGCATATACATGATAACCGCGCCTTAGTGATCGGTGGGGAGTTGCGTTTGCGGGTTGGGGAGAAAGAGGTGTCGGCGAATTATTAATCAACTTATTTTCCAAGGGACGGATTTGCTGACCACAAAGAACGGAGGGCACAAAGAGACACGAAGAAATTGTAAGGCATCATGGGAAAATGGAAGCTAAAGACTCAAAAAAAACTTTGTGGTGCTTCGTGTTCTTATTTCTTTGTGGCTAATGAATTTTGCATTTGAAAGGAGTATTTTACTATGAGCAATAGTGACGACATTATCAAACGTTGGCGATCGCAAAAAGACGATCCTCGCTTGCGAAAAAAACACAAACGCTTTAGCAAACAACTGCAAAAGCTGAGCAGCAAGCG
>JAHDGT010000163.1 GCA_020631675.1 Bacteroidota bacterium | reverse complement strand
GGCACAAAGACGCCCGTGTAGGGCGTCTCTACGGTTTATCCCCTTTTTACTGCGGTCACCGGGCTATCCGTTCCAATTCGGGGGCTGTTCGCTGCTTCGCTGGCAGGCATAAAAATGGCTACCTCTGGGCCGCCTTTTTATGCCGCCGCTCAGTGCGCTCCTTAGCCCCCTCATTTCCACTCCTATCCCTTGCGCGACTAAAGGTAAATGATGCTGCCTCTTATGCTAAACTAATGTATCTTTGATGCCTCAACATCGGATTAAAACATGAAATACGATCGCATTGATGCCCAGCTTTGGGCACACAATCGCCAGCGCTTTAGTGCGCGTATGATGGACAACTCCATTGCCATTTTTAATAGTAATGATGAGGTGCCTCGCAGTGCCGATAGCTACCACACCTGGCGTCAGAACCCCGATTTGTTACATCTTACGGGTATTGATCAAGAGCGCACGATTTTAGTACTTGCGCCGAATCACCCCAATGAGAAAATGAGGGAAGTCTTATTCATCCGTCGTTCTAACAAGCATCTGGCGATCTGGGAAGGACATAAATTTACAGTGGAGGAAGCAAGAGAAGTCAGCGGTATTCAGAATGTGAAGTACAGTGATCAATTTGAGGATATTTTACCAGCTATGTTGTTCATGGTAGACAATTGCTACTTGAATATGAACGAGCATGGTAGAATGAGTTCTAATGTGCCCGATAAGGATATTCGTTTCGCGAGGGAGATGAAGAACACCTACCCATTGCATCATTTCCACCGTGCTGCACCGATCATGCATGACATCAGAGCGATCAAACACGATATTGAGATCGACCTAATGCAGACTGCGGTGAACATTACTGGTAAAGCATTTGATCGAGTAATGAAATTCGTGAAGCCAGGGGTGTTTGAATATGAGGTAGAAGCAGAGATCGTACACGAGTTCTTACGCAGCAGAGCCAATGGTACCGCCTATGACAGTATTGTTGCTTCTGGCAATAATGCCAATGTACTGCACTATGTGGATAACAATCAGGAATGTAAAGACGGTGATTTACTATTGATGGACTTCGGTGCGAATTATGCGAATTATGCGGCGGATCTTTCTCGTACCATTCCTGTTAATGGCCGTTTTACGGATCGGCAGCGAGCAGTGTACAATGCGGTACTCAGAGTAATGCGCCAAGCTACGGACATGCTACGTCCGGGTACCTTGATCGAGCAGTACCACAAGGAAGTAGGTAAGATGATGGAAGGAGAGTTGATCGACTTAGGATTGCTTAATAAAGATGAGGTGGCTAAACAGAACCCAGCTAGCCCTTTGTACAAGAAATATTTCATGCATGGTACGTCTCATTTCTTGGGTATAGATGTGCATGATGTGGGTAACCGCAGAAAGCCGATCGAAGCGGGTATGGTATTCACTTGTGAACCTGGTTTGTACATTCCAGAAGAAGGTTTCGGTATTCGTATTGAGAACGATATTCTTGTTACAAATGACAAACCGATCGACTTAATGGATGTAGCTGGAGTGCCAATAGAAGCGGAGCATATTGAAGAGGTGATGAATGCCGCAAAATTGGTTTCTTAAACGCTTTATTGCAAGCTTGACTAGTTTGGCAGAATAGTTGAGTATTAAAACCCATTGGAAGTATAATTCCAATGGGTTTTTTTATGCGCGAGAATCTATTCATCATCATCTTACTCTGCCTGGCTAATGTCGGATTGTTTAGCCTGCGCTCTTGTGGTGTGGTTGATCACCTTATGCCTAAGGATCCACTGAATGTGGCTTCTGTGGGCGATACGGCTTTTTATAATTTCTCTGTTCTCTTAGAGGAGCGATTGAATGTAGCCGATGCTGCCTTTTTCAATCAGCATTTTGACTTAGATAGCATCGTTCAGCAAATTGTGGATCAAACACCAGCTCCAGATTCTTTTAGTACTGCTTTTGTTTCTGGGGTGCACGAACGTTTGAACGTAGGCGACCAAGTATCCAAGAGTTTGGGAATAGGAGGGGTCTATAAATTGCTAAATGTTGATACGGGTGCGACCCAAAGTGAGAAAGTAGCCATATTCAGATTGGTGAATGAAGATGGATTGAACTACCATATGGTGAATCTATATGCCACACCAAAAGGAAATATCCGCATAGCTGATATTTATATTTTGATGGGGGGGATGACCTTTAGTAATACCCTGAAAAGAATCTATCTAACAGACTTGGCAGCGGTTTTAGACTCTAGTGAGGTAAGCAAGTTACCCTTAGCAGAACAAGCATTCATAACCCATATTCCTGAAATTGACGAAGTAGGGAAGTGGCTCAGTAAAAAGAAATTCAAAAGAGCTTTACGAACAATAGACAAGCTTCCACCCATCTTACAAGAAGATAAAATGGTCTTGATCATGCGCATGAATGTGGCCTTCAATTCTAAGAAAGCCGCCTACAAAAAAGCGATTCAAGATTTCAAAAAAATGTACCCAAAAGACCCAGTGGTGGATTTGATGATGTTGGACCTGTCTTTCTTAAAACAAGATCACAAAAATACGCTGTCGATCATAGATAGCATTGATCAGAAGATTGGTGGAGACGCTTATCTCGATGTCATCAGAGGGGATGTGTATAAGGCTATGGCAAAGTCTGATTCGGCAGAAGTAAAGCTTAGACGATCCATCGCCCAAGAGCTTGATCAAGAGGAAGCTTATTGGAGTTTGTTGAAGATTTTGCAAAATCAAGAACGCTATGCCGATATGGTCGCGATCTTTCCACAAATGGACTCTGTGTTCAGAGAAAACCCTGCTACTTTTCTTGTAGAAAAAATTGATGATGCCTTTTGGACGGATTCTACTTATTTGGCTTGGGCCGTAGAAAATCCTCTACCTGATTCACTTCGATTAAAGTTAGCCGCTAGTCATTATTCACCAATAGAATTACCGGCACCGCATCCGGTACCAGTACCAGTACCTGAACCTTCACCCGCACCTCGTCCTTGACACTAGTTGTTAGTAGATAAAGGTAGCTTGTACTAAAACTAGAAATTGCTCGCTAACAATTTACGCTCAATCAATGTGTTATGATTGGATTGTTCAAGTAGATCAAGTAGCCTTTCCAGGCTGTGCTTACCACTCCTTGAAGGGTTTCAGGGCCAAGCAGGCATTAATATAGCGGGTGTCTTCCGTTACTTCTTCGCCCAGCCAATCCGGTTTTTTGAAGCTGAAATTTTCATGTGGCAATTCTATTTCCGCAACAAGCAATCCTTCGTTCTCTGCTTCGAACACATCTATCTCCCACTTGAATTTGAAATCGCTTTCGGTGTCTGCCATATCCGCGGGGAGGATGTAGCGGGTTTTTTGAATGATGTGCCCTATAGATAAATGGGTGATCATATCTTCGGCATCTTGAACGGGTATCGGGTACTCGAATTCTATTCGCTTAACCAGTGAATCGCCTACTTTAGCTTTGATGGTCAGAAAGGCTTCATTATCAGTGATTCTAACACGGAGGTTTCGAGCTTTGGATAAGCTGAGGTAAGCTTGTCTGTACCTGCGAGGTGCTTGGGTACAAAGGCTTTTCCAGCTGTCGTTTTTGAGTAGGTATTTTCTTTCTATTTCGTACATGGATCACATTTGTGCTAGTTGAATGGTAAGTTAAGGGATTTATTCTGTTGTGTTGACTACATTCGCGCAAGGGATAGGAGTGGTAATGAACCTGACAGATGCGCCCTGAGCGGCGGCTTACAAAAGCGACCTCGCGAAGCTCTTTGTAAGCCTGCCAGCGAAGCAGCAGATGACTGGTGAATTTTAACGGATAGCCCGGTACCCTGCCGCAGGCGGGTATGCGCCCTGAAAATTCTCATTAGCACATTTTCAAATCAGCACATTAGCACATTGAATATGCGGGTATGTGCTCTGATTGAACTACTTCATAAACTGAACAAGCTTAAGCTTAAGTTTAAACATTGCGAACTATGTTTTTAAAATTTCCTAAAGATTTTCTCTGGGGTACATCGACCGCGGCGGCTCAGATCGAGACGGCTTCTGAGCATGAGTGGAAAGGTGTTGTAGCGAAAGATGGGTACATTTTTGACCGTACTTCTGATCATGAGTTACGTAGAGGGGAAGATTTAGAGTATATCGCTCGTTTGGGGAATGCCTATAGGATGGGGGTGGATTGGGCGCGTTTACAGACGGAGCCTTTTGCGGATTTTGATATGAATGTGGTGAATGAGTACCGAGCGTTTTTAGCGAAGTTAAAGGCGCGCGGTGTATACGTTATGTTCGTGATGCATCACTTTACCAATCCGATCTGGTTCGCTGAAATGGGCAATTGGACGGAGCGAAAAAGTGTGGAGGTTTTCTTGAATTACGCGCAACAGATCGTGCGTCACTTCGGCGATTTGGTAGACAATTGGAATACTTTTAATGAGCCGGGGGTTTATTTGACCAATGGGTATTTGCTGGGACAGTTTCCGCCATTTCGCAAGAATTACTTCGCGATGAAAAAGGCACTCAAGCACATGAGCTGGGCACATAGAGGGGCGGTTTTACTGATCAAAGAAAGCTATCCTGATGCGCCTGTAGGCATCAGTAAAAACTGTGTGAAGTTCGTGCCGCAGAATATTTTTGGTCGTTTTCCGGCTTGGTTCATGGATCGCTTGTTCATGGAAACGGTAGCGGATCATTTTTCTGAGGGCGTGGATTATTGGGGGATGAGCTATTATGCCAAGATTCGTTTTGACCCCTTCCCGATCACGTATATAGATACACCGAAAAAGGTGGAGAAGCTGGGCTTGCGACATGATATGATGTGGGAGTACGAGCCGAAAGGCATGCAGGAGAGTATGATGCGTTATTATGAACGCTACAAGCTACCGATCATCATTACAGAAAGCGGTATTGCCACGGATGATTGTGCGGTGCGTATTGATAGTATAAAAGATTACCTAGGACTGATTCACGAAGCGATGGAGTCTGGCGTACCTGTACAGGGCTATTTCCATTGGTCGACCATGGATAATTTCGAGTGGAATTTGGGGCGTACTTACCGTTTCGGTTTGGTGAATGTGAATTTTGAAACGGGTGATCGCAAGATGAAGGAATCTGGCGAATTTTATGAGCAGGTGGTCAAAGAAGGCGGTATTGATGTATCGCGTGCTCCAGCACCGAAAACGAACAATGGGGGAGGAGAGCTAGCTTAGGTTTTCAAATTTGAGATCAGGCGACCACAAGGGTCGCCACTACAAGGAATGTGTTACTCACAAAAAGGTTCTCCGTTGGGAAGGTCGCTTGCGGGATCGGGTAGTACGACTTGCGTTTCAAATAAGCATTCAGTAAGATCACAAGGGCAAAGCGGTAAGGTTTCCAACATCAAGCAAACGCTACCATCAAAGGTGATGAGTTCACCATCTGTGGCAGAGGTGACTTCAAGCACATAATCATAGATGCCTTCAGTGATATTGCCACCTACGCTGCCATCCCAACCCATATGAGCGCCATTATTACTGTTGATTGATTCTACTTCGTCTCTACCCTCGTATATGCGCAATTCATAACTGGCGATATTGATACCGATCACATTCAGCACATCATTCACCCCATCTCCATTGGGCGTAAAGGCATTCGCCATTGCGATGTGCACATTATCCGCATGATAATCCACAGGTGGCACTTGACAGCAGTTTCTTTCCAATTGGGATTTTTGACACCCAGTTGTTAAGAGGCATAACAAGCCAATGAGTAAGCAAAAGCTCAAGCTGCTAATGCTACTGTATAATAGAGGGGATAATGACTTGTTGTACATCATAATAATAGGTGGTGTAAGACCGTGCAAAGGTACTATTTGACGACGGTCAACGCTAACTTACTTAAGCGTTCTTGTTTATTACTGGGCAAGTAACAACTGATGCCCGAAAATAGATACAAATCTCCTGGTTTCGCCTTATCAATGAGCTTTTTCATTTTCACGCTGAATTCTGGTCCCAGGGTGATCTCATCTTCTACGATCTCACTTTCGTTTTTGGGTATGCGCTGTAATTTATAGCCCCGCTTTAAGACAAAGGGGATGTTCATTCCAGCATCATTTGACTTAAGGCTCAACCCTTTAGCTTTCTTGAAATCTTCGACTTTGATGTTCTCCGCATCCTGTCCTTCAACAAAAGGCGTGGGCAAAGGCGTGGGCAAAACGGTAAAAGTGTAAGTGCCCAGATCATCTATCCTACTGGTGTTGACCCTTGAAGTGATCTTCACTTGTACCTCACCTTCTTTTTTAGGGGTGAGTACGTAAACCATTTCGTCCTCATCTTTCAAAGTAGTAAGACTTTTATCGCTCATCTGTAAGATGAATGATTTGTCTCTGTACTCCGGGTAGTTGAACTTTACTGGATTAGGCACGCCTGCGAATAAGACATTATCCATAGGAGAGTTGATTCCCTGACAACTAGGGCGGGATCCTGATTTAGTTACAGCATCTTTGCCCGTATTAGCATTCGCATTGACTTTATTCTCACCCTTAGTAGGTGATGCACCAGAGCTGGCTTCATTTAGGGGCAATAAAGCCCCATTTGGTCCCGCTACTCTGAAACTCTTCTTAGCCAATACCACTTGTTTCCCTCCTTGATTGCTCAATAATTCAAAGCTCACTTCCGGAGTGGTATTACCCACTGTCAATTCATAAGTGGTCGGGTCATCTGAACTCCTTTTGGCACTGGCTTCCCCTTTGGTGATGTTCAAACGTAGGGTTTCCGCGTCCACACCACTGGCAAAGGCATAAAAACTTTGCTGCATTCCGGCTTTTAGTGGCTCTCCTTTTAAGGCAGTACCTATATAAACTGGTGTTTTAGGTATATCACCGCCTTCCTTTTGAAATAAACTGACCAACTCTCTTTTTGAGCGAACTTGGTACTTAAAGGTGCCCAGATCATCCACTTTGCCATCGATCTTGCCAGTCAACCAAATTTCCGCGCTCGTTCTCTTGGTAGGTCGAACGATGTAGGTCATTTCATCTTCGTCTTCCAATTTGATCTCTAAGCTGCCGGTAGGGCTCATGATCCTAAGATCGCTCAGTTCACTGTTATTGGAAAGCGGACGAATGCTCACCAGATTTTCTTCATTCAGGATCAAGATGTCTTCAAGAGGGGAAAGCACGACCGCTTTTACAGTTTTGCTTTTTTCCTCTGCCTCTCGAAGTTTTTCTACTTCTCCTTTATTGTTGTCACCCTCGGAAATACCACTATCAGACTCGCCAGTCGCATTTTTAGCTGCCTCAGCTGCGGCTTTCTCCTCTTTTTTAGCATTATTTATAATATCGGATCGACGTGCCTGCTCATTAGACTCTTGCTCAATAGGGGCTGGTTTTGTAGAAGGGTCTTGAATGATTCCTGATTCTACCAATTGTTGATTCACCAGATCTTTATTCAGCCAGTAAGCGATACCGCCTATGATCAGTAAAAGGAGAAAAATGTTTCCGATTTTCCAGCGTGGTCTTGGATTTCTTGCCATGACGCGAATTTAGTTAGGAGTGCTCTAAAGTTTTCTTTCGATTTCATTTTTATAGACGTACAAAGACAAGAAAAGGGTCATTATTTCTAATAATTACCTATTTTGCCCACAGAATCAATTCTCGTCCCGCTATTTCTTTCTCATCACCAACTTAGCAGCAGCATGATGAACTTCAGACTACTTACAACTTTACTTTTGTGTGCATATGGTTTTTGCCTTTCGCAAAACTTAGTAGCACAATACGATTATGAGTTCGAGTATGGAATCGAGGAAAGACTACCCGATCTGGAAATGGAAGATATTGACGGAGATATGCTCCAGGTATCTGATTTCGGAAAGAACGGTAAAGTAACGATCCTGAAATTCTGGTCGTCCATGAGCATGGGCTGTGAATTAGAGCTAGAAGAGACGGCGCAGATCTGTAAGAAATGGTCAGGTGATCTGGATGTGGAAGTGGTTAGTGTAAGTGTGGATCACAAAGGCAGCTCAGGGAAGATTCAAGAATATGTCAAGCAATACGGCTGGGAGTTTCCGATGATCATTGACCCTAATGACGCACTTCTACGTACAATGGGCATCAGAACCAATGTGCTTCCTTACACGGTGATTCTGGATCACAAAGGGAAAATCGTTTACAAAGGATTAGGAGAGGGTAAAAACAAAACGGAAGACCGTATTCAGGAAATCGTAGATAAAGCACGATCGCATCTACCGGTGGTTACCATAGATGAGCTACGAGCACGCAGACAACAAGAACAAAACTTGCGATTACAGTCTCGTCCTACACCAAGTCCAGCAACGCAAACCGTTAGCAGACCAACTCCTGCACCCACACCTACGCCATCCCCTCCAAAATTGGTGCGTGCTACTCCTGAACCTAAAGCTGTACCACCACCAGTTAAAGTAAGTCCAAAGCCTCTGCCAGTACCAGTGCCCGAGCCGGAAACTGTTGCTGAAGTCCCAACACCCCAGCCTAATCGGATGCCTTATGTACCTGCTTTAAATGGCTTACCTAGTATGCTTGGGGATCGAGTTTTGACCACAGAGAAAAGCATTTCCATTGATCGCGAAGAAGTAGAGATCTTGATCTGGGATGACCAGCGTTTAGATGGGGATGTGGTTTCCCTCTACCTGAATGGGGTCTGCTTACTTAAAGATTATGAGTTGACGGATAAGCCCTACCGAATTAAGACGGGCATTGATTTAGAAGATCGCAATTTCCTGATCATGCATGCGCATAATGAAGGCAAATTCCCACCCAATACAGCAGCAGTCAGCATCATCTGTGGGGATCGTAGAGAAAATCTCACCATGAGTTCTAACATGAAAAATTCTGATGCCGTAGAACTAAAGCTGGGTAATGTGGATGGGGATGTTGATGCAGATACTAATGAAAATGAATAAAGAAGGTCAGGGCGCATGCCCGCCTGCGGCAGGTCACCGGGCTATCCGTTAAATTCGGCAAGCCCTAAGGCTTTTCACTGGCAGGGCTAC
>JAHDGT010000162.1 GCA_020631675.1 Bacteroidota bacterium | reverse complement strand
CCGCCGCTCAGGGCGCTCCTTAGCCCCCTCATTTCCACTCCTATCCCTCGCACGAGTATTCAGTGGAAAAGCATTCCTATCTATTGGACACACTAAAGATGGCAAGGACCAACAAGAAACAACGAAAAAAAGACGCCAGGGCGAACGAAAAAAAGGTGCAGCAGCAAAGCCTACTAGACGCCAATTCCCGTCGCTGGTTAATGATACTCCTATTACCTCCCATATTGGTTGTCGCCCTATTAGTGTTCATAGAGTGGCAATTCGCTTCTGCGCTATCGTCAAATACGATGTTTTTGATTCGTAGCTCTCTTTTAAGTATTCCCGCGATTATAGCTTGTGGTGCTTTTTACCAAGCTTTAAAAAGTGACAACTTAACGGGTGATACCAAACACAGAATACATCAGATGATATTCGGGGTCAACACCCCTGAAGGAAGGGGTTTTGACATCATCATACTTGTTCTCATTCTGCAAAGTGTGGGCTTGGTCATGTTAGAAAGTGTAGAAGAATATGGAAACCACCCTGTCTGGCGCGAATACTTTCACATACTAGAATGGTTGCTCACTATTCTGTTCACCTTCGAGTACGGACTGCGTTTATATAGCGTAAAGCGAAAATCGGCCTATGCTTTCAGCTTTTATGGTATGGTTGATCTCCTTTCCATCATTCCAACCTACCTGACCCTTTTCGCACTAAATACCCAATACCTCATCTCTATACGTTCCTTGCGTTTGTTAAGGGTCTTCCGCGTCTTTAAACTGGCCAGATACTTAGGGGAAAGTCAAGTCTTATTAGATGCCCTTAAAGCGAGTAGAGCAAAAATCACTGTCTTTTTAGGAGCCGTTCTGATCTCGGTCATGGTGATCGGCTCTGTCATGTATTTGGTGGAAGGTCCTGCCGATAGTGGCTTTACTAGTATTCCTAAATCTGTTTATTGGGCGATCGTGACCATCACCACCGTGGGCTATGGCGACATCTCACCGGTCACGCCTTTCGGACAGTTCCTAGCCGCACTATTGATGATCATTGGTTACGGTATCATCGCCGTGCCCACTGGTATCGTTTCTTCTGAAATATCAACCGCCATGCACGAACCCGACCATATCATACCTATGACTGGTGCTGAGCTGGACGATCGCGTTTGTGATACCTGCGGACATGAACACCATCCTGTAGAAGCCATTTACTGTAATAGATGTGGCGAAGAGTTAGATGAATAGTGGTGGCAGCTGCAATCATCTAAATTGCAGTTATACGACAATTTCGCACCTACCCATCTCATATGTACAACAACTGACATTTTAGACTCAATAGTGCTCGTAGATTTGTGGCTGTTCAGCATTGTTTACCAATGAGGTAGTACACCTAAACCACCTCATCACTTTCTATTTTAATGAGCCGCATTCAACTATATTTCACCGCTTTCCTCCTTGTAACTCTTTCCTTTTCTATTGCTCCTGTTCAACTTAATGCACAAGCAGAAACAGCCAGCTTCATCATTCACAGAGGCCACGACAACCCCATCGGAAAAATAGAAGCCTACAAATATGATACAGGCGATGGCTTTCGCTACGGTATGAACAGTAAAAGCGAATTTGGCTTTTTGATGTTGAGCTATATACTCAACTTAGAAATCATAGCCGATTTTGATCACAGCATGAATTTATTAGCCTGTTCCAACCTCCAACACTTGAATGATAATGTTAGATGCGACTCCAAGACACATTGGGGGCAGGATACTTACCAAATCAATGAAAACGGGAATGAGCGTACGCTCAACAAACCGATCAATCATACCATCGCAAGGCTATATCTGGAAGAACCGCTAGGCTTAACCGAGACCTACTCAGAACAAAGTGCTGTTTTCATACCGATGGATTTAACTGCTCCGCACGCTTATACACTAACACTACCCAATGGCAGAAAAACCACCTTTCACTATGAAAAAAATGAGTTAAAATTAGTAGAAATGCATACACTATGGGCAGATATTTATATTAAGCGTGTAGAAATGGTGGCAGGCAAATAATCCAATTTTATTCATTTTTTGTCACAAATTCTTCACTACGACACACACTTATCCACAAATTGTGCGTAAGTGAAGATTCTACCAATAGTTATCAACAATGTCAGCTTATGTTTTGAGTGGTTATTCACAGTCCTGTCCACGCAGTGTGGATAAGTCTGCGCGCAAAAGCTTGACTAAATATAGAGTGTCACCTAAGTGTTTTAGTTCATGAGCTTAAGGAACTATTTGCTTATGAATAGATGACATTTATAATTCAACATAAAAACGTCAAATCTAACGAATAGCGAAACATTTTGTATTTATGGGTTCAATATTGGTTTATCGTTCTCTTTCCATTATTCACCGCCATATAAATAGCATCTTGAATACGCGGGCGAATATCTTTGCTCAATAATTTATTGTTACGGCTACTTGGGTAAACCCTATTAGATAAGAAAATGTATATCAGGTCATTTTCGGGATCCAGCCACATACAAGTACCCGTGAAACCTGTATGGCCGAAAGTGCTCGCAGGTGTGAAATCACTGCAATTCTTGATTTTCCGAGTATCCTTTTCTGGCTTATCAAAGGCCAAGCCCCTACGATTATTGTTTCTTTGCTGACGGGTAAATTCTTGGATCGTTCCCTCGTTGATGTAGCGTATACCACCGTAGACTCCCCCATTCAATAGCATTTGCCCGATAATGGCTAAATCATTCGCATTGGAGAATAAGCCTGCATGCCCTCCTACACCACCTAACATAGCTGCTCCCATATCATGCACATGACCGTGCACCAATTGTTTGCGCCAATCTTTATCATTTTCAGTGGGAACAATACTACGAGTGCTGAACCTGTCTCGTGGGTTAAAACCCAATGTACTCAAACCCAGCGGATGGTAAAATCGCTGATTGAGATACTCAGGCAGTGGCTGCTGGGCATAAGTCTGTATGACCTCTTTGAATAAATAAAAGCCCAAGTCGCTATAGCGGTAACTCCTATTCGGCAGATTGCTGTCTAAAAGTGTGCGCCAAAGTGTTTGCACATAATCATCCCGCATAAACATGCGATCGGCAACCTTTATACTATGTGTTGTAGAGGGAGCAGCTTTATAGATACTTGAAAGTGCGGGTATGGTCTCCTTATAAAAAGGAATCCACGACTCCAGTCCGGCTTCGTGTAAAAGTATATCTCTCAACACTAAATTCTGCTTGTTCGTGCCTTGTGTAAAGGGCAGGTGATCCCCTAACTTACCATCTAAGTTTAAGCGGCCATTATCATACATGTCCATTAAACCCAGTGCCGTGCCAGCTACCTTTGTAATAGAAGCAATATCATACAGATCCAAAGGATGAACCATCGTCCCTCCTGTATAAGTGTGTTTTCCAAATGCCTTCTCATAAATCACTTTTCCATCTTTGGCTACTAGTACTTGGCAGCCTGGTGTAGCTTGTATATTGATTGCTTCTTGTACCACTCGATCTATTTGATCCAGATCGATATTTCGCAAACCGCTATCTTCCGGGATCGTATACTGTAGACGCATATTACCCGGTGTATCATAACCTTGTCCGAATCGGAATGATGGGGAAGCAGTAACAGGCAGTCGTCCCCTTGCTGGCAAAGCACCGAAAATGATCTGAGGCGTGTATTTCTGTGTCAATGTATTTTCCTCATAAGCACAGATCACAGTTTGCTGATCATTAAAGTTTTTCAAACTGTAGGGACTTCCAAATACGGTCAGTACCACATTGGTTTCTCTGCTCAGTCGATCTATCAAAGCAATGGACTTGGCATCTAAGCCGTAGTTCTTCTTAGCACTTTTGCTCATAGCATGTATAGAGATCAGCACGGTATTGGCTTGCCTCAACAATTCATACTTCTGATCAAAAGCTGTTTGGCTATCGCTATGTCGTAAGGTATGATGCGACATAGGCGCATACTTATCGGCATAGGTTTGGAAGGTGGTCATTTTACCGGACCCGATCGCCAGTGTCGCGATCTTATTGCCCTGTAGTTGATTAAGAGGAACAGTGCCTCTATCATTGCGCGCTACGGTTATCGCGTTTTTCACCAACTTGATCTTTAGCAGCTCTGTTTCCTTACTGTTAAGATCTTCCATTAAGTTATTGGTGGAAATGGGCTGGAACTGATGGGCGTTGACTTGTACTTTGGCTCTAAGGATCTTGCGGGCACGCTCCGTGATGGCTTGCTCCGTGATTTCTCCTTTGGCGATCGCTTGCTTGATCTCGCTAACCGCTCTGCCTACATCTTGAGAAAACAATAGCACGTCATTACCTGCCAATAGTGCTTTCACATCTACGATACCTGGTGGGAAGTGAGAACTAACACCTTTCATATTCAGGGCATCGGTAAACACCAAACCTCTATAGCCCATTTCATTTTTCAATAGGTCGGTCACCACTTTTTTACTGAGCGTGGTCGGTATACTTAAATTACTGCCTGGTTTAAGCGGACTATCATCCAAAGCCGGAACAGCTAGGTGGGCGATCATCATTCCGCCAATACCCTGAGCTGCCATTTGTTGGAAAGGATATAACTCCACATCATACAAACGCCCTTTATCATGACGTATGACGGGTAGTGTTTGGTGTGAATCCGCATCTGTATCGCCATGCCCCGGGAAGTGCTTCGCACAGGCTATGATGCCATTCTCCTCCATTCCTTGCATATAGGCGATCCCCTTTCTGGTGACATTGTATTTGTCTTCTCCGAATGAACGATCGTTGATCACGGGGTTCATCGGGTTGTTGTTCACATCTACTACGGGTGCTAAGTTAACGTGTATGCCCATGCGCTTACACTGTCTGGCGATGTCTCTACCCATTTCATAGACCAAGCGATCGTCTTGCAATGCGCCCAAAGTAAGTTGCTTGGGGTATCGGGGCGTTTTTTTCAAACGCATGCTCAAGCCCCATTCCCCATCAATGGAGATCAAGAGTGGCACTTTAGATTTCTGTTGATAGAAATTAGTGTGCTCTACTTGTCTGATCGCATTATCCTGAAAGAAAATGAGTCCTCCGATATGGTGCTGATCAATGATTCTGGCGATCTCTTGTCTATGCGCGTCATCCCGATTGGTGTAGGCCGCGATCATGAACAATTGTCCGATTTTTTCTTCTATGCTCATCCGCGAAAGCGTCTGCTCTACCCAGTCTATCTGTGCCAATGCGGCTTGATCGGAATAGGCGGAATAAGCTTGACCATGACCTTGTTGGTAATGTGTTTGCGCAAAAGTATTGACGCCAGTCAATAGAGCAATAAGAAAATAAGCGATTGTGAAGGAGAAGTGCTTGATAATTAGATTCATAAGTAAAGTTGGACTTTTCCAGTGCGATTAGGAAAGGGTATGTTCGGGCTGTTCTACTAAGACGTACACATCGGTAAAAAGTAGCATTCGCCAAGATAAAAAATACCATAAGAAAAGCCACATTCATGCCAAGCTCATCCTAGTAGTTTAAAGTTATTTGTTAGTTCGTCGTTGATCATACGCAATGTGGGCAGCAGACAAACAACGCTAGGCTTATTTTTGTACTCTTATTGGTAGTGCGATTTGCTTGGCTATACGCGCAGCAGGGATAGGAATGGAAATGAGCCGGCTAAGGAGCGCCCTGAGCGGCGGCATAAAAAGGCGGCCCAGAGGTAGCCATTTTTATGCCTGCCAGCGAAGCAGCGAACAGCCGGGGAATTGCAATGGATAGCCCGGTACCCGCAGTGAAAGGCTGGCTTCTTCGAATGCCCGATTGTTTGCCGTAGAGCAAATTCATGAATTTGCTCTACCATACACTTCCCAGCGAAGCCGCGCCAGACTTTTATTGCGGGTAGCTGCCCGAATTTTAAATGCTTATAGAATAACATGAAGTCGATTTTCTTGTACTCATACACTTTCTTGTTCTCGCTAGTACTGTTGCTGGTGTTGGGGCAGAGTCGTGTGTACGCGCAAGAAAATGAAGGGCTGAGAGAAGTGGATTCCCTGGTGATAAAAGAAGTAGATTCACTGGTAACAAAAAATGCCACAAGCAAGAAGAAAGCATTGAAAACAAGGCATGTTTTGCGTTGGCGGTCTATTGATCAAATTGAAGAGGGGGGAAGCATCTTGGGTCAGATTTTCGAGGATGACTCTTTAGTGAGTAGCACTGCGGAAGCGAAAGCTAAATTGTTGCGCCATCAACAGGAATTATGGCGTATGGGCTATTGGAGCGCATCTGTTGATAGCTTTTATAGTGTATCGGATACGATACAAGTAGCCGCTAAAAAGAAAAACAAAGAGGCGGTCGAGGAAGAAGCTGAAGCCGAAGCCGAAGAGCGAGTCTTAATGCATATTCATCAGTCGGATTGGTTCATTGGTGAGCGTTATCGTTTGGTAGCGTTGCGGAACGGTAATGTGAACCCGCAATGGTTCAAGCAGTTGGATGTTGGTCGGTATACCGCAGGCAAAACAGCGAGGCAGGCTACTTATTTAGCCCGTATACAGGAAAGTTTACTGAAGCAGGCAGAGGACAATGGCTATCCATTCGCGGAGGTTTATTTTGATAGCGTTCGGTTCAATGCGGCATCGGAAGTTGCGGCCCATGTGAATCTGGACTTGGGACAGTTATATACGTTCGACAGTTTGATACTGCATGGTAAGGAAACGGTTAAGGAGCGATATATGCGCTTTTATCTGGGTATTCAAAGCGGGAGACCCTATAATGAATCTATGGTTCGAGACATTGAACAGCGCATCAAAGCCCTGCCTTTTGTACAAGCCAGACAGTCTTCTGTAGTAACTTTTGATGAGGACGAAGCGAAGGTGCATTTGTTTTTAACGCCCAAAAAGGCGAGTCGATTTAATTTTTTATTGGGTGTTGCCCCTAAGCCATCAACAGTGAATTCGAGCACGGGCACCAGCACCCGAAATTACCAGATCACGGGGGAGGGTACGCTGCAAACCATGAACGCACTTGGCTTTGGAGAAGAGATCGGTTTGGATTTCAAGAACTACCCACAGAATGCTTTAGAGTTCGAAGGCAAGCTGCTGTACCCTTATCTGCCTTTGATCCCGCTGGGTTTGGATCTACAATTCTCACTTTATCTTAAAGATCCTGAGTTCAGGGATGTGAGATCGAGGGTCGGGTTTCGATATGCCTTTAATGGCAGCTCGCATATCAGTGCTTATGTAGCAAGATCATCTACTGATCTACTGAATGTGGATACGGCAAGTGTGATCAGCAAGGCAGCTTTGCCGGCTATTTTAGATACCAGGAAAACGGATTACGGATTGGTTTACCATTATGAGCGTTTGGATGATCGTCTAAGTCCGAGAAAGGGCATTTTCTTTGATTTAGACCTCTCTATCGGTACTCGCTTAGTTTTGGAAAACCCCGCGATCAGAAGTATAGACGAAACTGAGCTGGGTGGTATTTTAAAAAGTCAGTATGAAAATCTGAATGCTTCAAGAGCGCAGTGGCGCACTCAATTGAATGTAGCTTATTATTGGCCTATTGCTAAAGTCAGCACTATTAAAACCGGCCTGAATGCATCTTACCGCCGCCAAGCGGATATTCGTCAGAACGAATTGTATCGCATAGGCGGGAATCGAACTTTGAGGGGCTTCGACGAAGAATCCATTTTGAGTGATTTCTACGCCATTGGTACTTTGGAGTATCGATGGTTGCTACAGCGGCGTTCCTATTTATTCGGGTTTTTCGATGCCGCATATGTGCATACGGCAGAGGTATTGCTCAGCGAGCAATCAGATGAACTTCCACCTTTGCCTGCTTATGATTTGCCTTTCGGTTTCGGCATAGGCATGACCTTCGATACCAAGGCGGGCTTGTTCGGCATTAGCTATGCCATTGGGAAGCAATTGAGCAACCCTATTGATATGAGAGCAGCTAAAGTGCATTTTGGTTATGTGAATTATTTTTGATTTTCTTTCTAGCTTGCTTTAAACTACCTCACTACTTCAATGAAAAAGCGCTACTTTCTAATCATTGAGGTAGTTTAAAGTTATTTTCTCGACCTTAGCCCTAAGTCATTGATTCTGAATATTTCAGCTTTTTTTCGCCCCGTACTTTTCAAGTACGAAACTCAAAAAGAGCTTCATCTTCAAAATCAAGCACTTAGGCCCGGTTCAGATGAAAAACTTTAAACTACCTCATTAGAAAGTAGCGCTTTGGTTTATTAAGTGAAGTATTTTAAAAGCAATAGATCTGAGGCTTCATGACTATTTGAAAGTCAATACACCATACTCATCAGCAGTTGCGATAGAGTCTTGTTTATTATTAACTGTAGAAGTTTTTTTAGACTCTTCTGTTGCTTTATGCTTTGTAGACTTATCGTCCTCATCTCCATCAAAAGACTCGGATTCTTCCCCTATCAATGCGCGTAATTCTTCAGTATCTAGCTCACAGGGCTTGATGTCTTTCATATTCATTTGCAGGGTCGTATGACCATTATAATGGTTTTCCTGCAAATTGAAGACCACATCAAAGGGCTGCTCATTGCTGATCTCGTCAAAGCGATCCCCCATATTGTAGCCAATACCTCTGATGGTATAGCCTTCACCATTTTGGCGGGCGTATAACTTCAGGTGGGCGTCCGCGATACCTACTGTAGAAGACCAAGGCGTACTCACCAGTCCCTGACACATGAAAATAGGGCGGATATTTTCAGGACCAAAAGGAGCGAATTGCTTCAAGATTCTGAAGAATTTAGGTGTGATCTCTCGCACCGTCAATTCCGAATCAATTTCAATTTCAGGTATGAGTCGCTGTAGATCGATCGTTTCATTGACCACTTTGTGGAACTGCTCTATGAAAGCATCCACATTTTCCTCTTTAATGGTCATTCCTGCAGCATATTTATGCCCGCCGAATTGTTCCAGTAAGTCGCTACAAGCTTTGATCGCATTATAGATATCGAAGCCCAATACCGATCTTGCCGAACCTGCTACTAATCCATTAGAGTAGGTCATTACAATGGTAGGACGATAGT
>JAHDGT010000161.1 GCA_020631675.1 Bacteroidota bacterium | reverse complement strand
TGCCGAATTTAGTGGAAAGCCCGACCACGCAGTAAAGGCTTACGCCTTTTTAGACTTGAGACATGAGATATGAGACCCGAGACTCTCGTGCTCTAAGCCGATTTTTTGCTTGCCTTTATTGCGTGGATGCGCCATAGGTTAAGAAAAGAGAATCATAGATAAAGTATGCTGGAATAAAGTACTTTCGCGGCAAACGAGACAAGACGAAACAAGATGGCAAGTAAGAAAGCTAAAACAAAGCAAATCGGCGTAACTGCTGAAATGCTCTATGATATTCAGTTGATCAGTGAGGTAAGCCTTTCACCTGATGGGACTAAGATTTTATATCGATTATCAAGGGTAGATAAGAACACGGAGAAGAAGTTTTCTAATTTATGGATCGCTCCTACGAATGGGAACGCGCCTTATCAGATCACACAAGGTGATCATATGGATAGCGGTGCGACATGGAGTCCGAGTGGAAAAAAGATCGCCTTTTTCTCAAATAGAAAAGACCCGAAACAATCAGAGATTCACGTGATGACTTTGGGTCGAGGTGAAGCGCAATGCATCAGTCAGCTTAAAGGACATGCGATGGGCATTCAGTGGGCACCGAATGGAAAATCTTTGTACTTCTCTTTTAAAGGGCTGAATGAGCAGCAGTTGACCGCCACAAAAGACGAGAAAGCGAAAAAGTTAGGCACAGTATACCGTCATTACAAAGGTCTATCCTATAAATTTGATGGGGCAGGTTGGCTAAATGGTGAAAAATGGCAGATCGCGAACATCAAATTAGCGAATAGTAAGTTCTCCATTTTAGATACCACAAATCTTAATGCTGCTGCCGCCGGAAACTACATTACAGATGTAGTGGATGCCATGAATCCTAAGATCTCTCCTGATGGGAAGTGGATCGCTTACACCAGTAATAGATTGGAAGATCCAGACCGGAGTAAAGGACTCGATCAATTGTGGTTATATGAGATCGAGAGTGGCATATCTCACTTCGTTCCTTCTACCATAGCTTATAAGCACTCATTTTCCTTCTCTCCTGATGGTAAACAATTGGCTTTTTTAAGCAATCGCGAAGCTGGACAGTGGTGGATGAATACCGACATCTTTGTGCTTGATTTGTCTGACCATAGCATGCGCCGCATAAGTAAAGACTTAGAACACGATTGTTCTGGTATTACTTTGAATGATATGGGAGGAACCCCAGAGGTCAGCCCTCCTGTTTGGACCCCTGATGCCCAACACCTATTCTATATGGCGGGCAAGCATGGCTCCAATACCATTCACAAAATAAATGTAGCGTCAGGGGTATCGGAAGCTCTGTTTACAGAAAAGGGAAGTGCGGGTAGTATAAGTGTGGATAAGAAACAACAAAAGCTGGCTTTTCTACATAGTCAAATGGACGATATCGGGCAGATCAAGTTTATCTCACTCGACAGTGGATCCATTAAAACACTGAGCAAGAACAATCAAAAGCTATTCGCCAAAACCACTTTAGGGGTTGTTGAAGAAGTTTGGTTCAAAGGAGAAGATGGGAATGATTTACAAGGCTGGATCGTGAAGCCGCCTAATTTTGACCCTAAGAAAAAATACCCTTCCATTTTAGAGATCCACGGCGGACCATTAATGCAATATGGCGAAAGCTTTATGCATGAGTTTCAATATTTAGCCGCTAAGGGCTATGTGGTTTTCTTCTGTAACCCTAGAGGAGGCAGAGGTTATGGAGAAGAACATGCTAAAGCAATTTGGAATAATTGGGGGACTGCGGATTATGCTGACCTTATGAGTTTTACGGATCTCATAGAAAAGAAAGACTACATTGATACGGAACGCATGGGCGTGACGGGTGGTAGCTATGGTGGCTATATGACCAACTGGATCATTGGAAACACCCAACGTTTCAAAGCTGCTGTTACCCAACGCTGTGTGAGTAACTTAGTAAGCATGTGGGGCAGTAGCGATGGCAATACGGTTTTCCAACAAGTGTTCGGCAACCAGCCGCCTTATGAAAACTTAGAGAATTTTTGGCGCATGTCTCCGATACGATTGGCTGCCAATTTCAAAACCCCCACTCTGGTCATTCATAGTGAACACGATTTCCGTTGCTGTTTAGAGCAAGGAGAGCAAATGTATGTCGCATTGAGAAGTCAGGGCATTCCTAGTGAATTGGTCATTTTCCCTAATGAGCCACATGGCTTGTCTAGAAACGGAAGGACGGATCGTCGTATCGCTCGACTTGATTTTATTAGCGGGTGGTTTGATAAATATTTGTAATTGAAGCCTAAAAAAATAAAGCCCCGAAATGATTTTATTCTGATGGAATCATTTCGGGGCTTTTCATGTTTGGTGGCTAAGGAAGGACTAGTACTTTGACAAAAAAACGGGTGATGCTCCTAAAAAGCATCACCCGTATGTACATAGCGTTTATAGGGTTTTGTTACACTTAAATCTAAACCTAGTCAAAAGATTGATTGTGGTGAGAAGAGATCTCTAACATCTTTTCGTATTCTTCAGGACTAAGGTCGTTGTAGAAGAAATTGATGGGGTCGATCTTCTTACCATTCTTTATCACTTCATAGTGTAAGTGAGGAGCAGTAGAAGTACCTGTATTACCAACAGTACCGATCACATCTCCACGATTTACACGCTGACCTTTTCGCACCTTAATCTTGTCCATGTGTGCGTATAAGGTTTTGAAGTTGTAGCCATGATCAATGATCACATGGTGGCCGTAACCGCGCTTAGACTTTTTAACCTCTACGACTTTACCTTTACCGGTAACATAAATGTCAGTACCGGTCGGTGCGGAGAAATCACAGCCCCAGTGCATTTTTCTGGTTTTGTAGATCGGGTGTATCCTTCTACCGTATCCAGAAGCCATGCGCTTTAGGTTTTTGTTAGAAACAGGTTGGATAGCTGGAATAGAAGCCAACATGTCTTCTTTTTCCTTTAACATATCAATCACCTCATCGTAAGATCGGGATTGGATGTATAGTCTTTTCTTGAGTTTTTCTACTCTTTCAGCGGTTGATTTTAATAAATCACCGTTAGGTAAATTCTCAAGCTGCTTGAAACGATCCGTACCACCATAACCTGCTTGGCGCACATTATCTGGTATTGGTTCAGCTTCAAAAATGGTTCTATAGATGCCATCGTCACGATTCTGTAAAACTGAACTAACTTCCTCCAAATCTTTCAATTGGCGGTTCAGTTTATCGAGCTGACTGGCACTCATCGCGGTTAAACGATTGCGTTCGATGTCTTTTGGCGAAGGAAAGAGTTCGCTCGCGATCACATGGAAAGCGACTCCGAACACGAGTGCAGCGCAACAGACCATGAAAGCCCGCAACAGGTGGGTTTTCCAGCCTACAGTGACTTTCTCGTACTGCAAGCTTTCCCTGTTGAAATGGTACTTCACTTTTTTCATAGGGGGAGTTGATGTATTTTCGCCCTCGTTTTTGGTATCAGTTCGTCGCGAATGTACGAAAGCATCACTAAACCCCAAAACATCACATGACCAAGATGTGACAATTCAGAAAGGGATTAATACGAAGTAAAATGCTGCATATGCGAAAGTGTATAAGGCACAACAGATAAGAGATCATGATGACGTCAAAAGAAATAAGAGGGAAATTTCTAAAGTTTTTTGAATCTAAGGGACATTTAATCGTACCCTCAGCCCCTATAGTGGTCAAAAACGACCCTACACTCATGTTCATCAATGCGGGCATGAATCCCTTTAAAGACATCTTTTTAGGTAATTCCTCTGCTGGCGATGACACCCGCGTGACAGACACGCAGAAGTGCTTGCGGGTTAGCGGTAAACACAACGATCTGGAAGAGGTTGGAGTAGATACCTACCACCATACCATGTTCGAGATGCTGGGCAACTGGTCCTTCGGAGATTACTTTAAAGAAGAAGCTATTGCTTGGGCTTGGGAGCTTTTAACTGAAGTTTATAGCATTCCTAAAGATCGTATTTATGTGACCATATTCGAAGGAGATAAAAAAGATGGTGTACCCATTGATCAAGAAGCGGAAAACTTCTGGAAACAGCATATTGATCCCGATCGTATCATTCCCGCTTCCAAGAAAGACAACTTCTGGGAAATGGGTGACACTGGCCCTTGTGGTCCTTGCTCCGAGATCCATGTGGATATCCGTTCTGATGAAGAGCGGGCTAAAGTAGATGGTAAAAGTTTGGTGAATCAAGATCATCCGCAAGTGATCGAGATCTGGAATCTGGTATTCATTCAGTTCAATAGAAAATCAGATGGTTCACTAGAATCACTGCCTTCAAAGCATGTGGATACGGGGATGGGCTTTGAGCGGCTTTGTATGGTGCTACAAGGCAAACAATCTAACTATGATACCGATGTGTTCATGCCCATCATAGAACGCATTGAAAAGATCACCCGACACCAATACGGAAAACAAGAAAAAACGGACATCGCCATGCGAGTCATCGCGGACCACCTCCGCGCCGTCACTTTCGCAACGGCTGATGGACAACGTCCTTCTAATACAGGAGCAGGTTATGTGATCCGTCGTATACTTCGTCGCGCGGTTCGTTATGCTTATACGCATCTCGACTATAAAGAGCCGATCTTACACCAATTACTTGAAGTATTGGTAGAACAGTTCGTTGAACTCTTCCCCGACTTAGAAAAACAATACGACTCTATCGCTCAAACCATCTTAGCTGAAGAAAAATCATTCTTACGTACTTTAGGTGGTGGTGTAAAACGCTTTCAAGCGATCCAAAAACAATTGGCGGATGAAAGCAAAAACACGATCGATGGTAAAACCGCTTTCGAGTTGTACGATACTTATGGTTTCCCGATCGACTTGACCCGTTTGATGGCTGCCGAAAATGGTTTGGGCGTAGATGAAGCGGGTTTCGACAAGGCCATGAACGCACAAAAAGAACGCGCTCGTGCGGATCGTAAAGTAGATGCTGAAGATTGGGTGGAATTGATCGACACGACCGACCACAGCAAGTTCGTTGGCTATGATCAATTGGAAGCGGAGGCTAAAGTGATCAAATACCGCAAGGTCACTCAAAAGAAAAAGACCTTGTACCAAATGGTATTAGACACCACCCCCTTCTATGCAGAGTCCGGAGGACAAGTTGGTGATAAGGGTATGTTGCACTTTGGCGATGAGGTGATCCATGTAGTAGACACACGTAAAGAGAACGACCTCTTTGTTCACTTCACCACTGCCCTACCCTCGGATGTTTCTCAGCCTTGTGTGGCACAGGTCAATTCGAAAAAACGTTCTGATACCACTAAGAACCACACTGCCACTCACCTATTGCACGCTGCTTTAAGAGATGTATTAGGCGATCACGTTCATCAAAAAGGATCATTGGTCAACCCGGACTATCTGCGTTTCGACTTCTCCCATTCTCAAAAGATCGACGATGAGCAATTGCGCTTGATCGAAGAGCAGGTAAATGCACGTATTCGTCAGAATATAGCATTAGAAGAGTTGCGCGACGTACCCATTGACCAAGCCATGGAGATGGGCGCAATGGCACTTTTCGGCGAGAAGTACGGCGATGAAGTACGTGTCATCATTTTCGATAAAGATTTCTCTGTTGAGCTTTGTGGAGGTACGCATGTTAAGCAAACAGGTGCATTGGGCTATTGCCGCATTACTACAGAAACCTCTGTAGCTGCTGGTGTTCGTCGCATAGAAGCTGTAACGGGACGTAATGCACAATTACAACTGTCCAACGATTTTGAAGCATTGACACAGATCCGCAGACTCTTCAAAAACCCGAAAGACATTTTAGCGAGTGTCAACGGACTGATCGAAGAGCGCGATGGCTTGGTCAAAGAGATTGATCGCCTGCATATGAGTGCGGCCAGTCAGATCAAAGACCAGATCAAAGGCAAAGCTGAGCAAGTGGGTCAGATCGCTTT
This sequence comes from Bacteroidota bacterium, assembly GCA_020631675.1. Lineage (GTDB taxonomy): Bacteria > Bacteroidota > Bacteroidia > Chitinophagales > UBA2359 > JAHDGT01. The sequence goes on along the minus strand of JAHDGT010000161.1, from coordinate 3,132 downwards.
CATCGCCCAACAAGTGGAGGTTAACAATGCCGATATGGTGAAGAAAATCGCCTACGAGTTGCGCAATGAAGTAGACAATCTATTCCTGGTTTTAGGTGCGGATCTAAACGGCAAAGCCCACCTTACGCTTATGTTCAGTGACAACTTAGTGGAGCAACACGGCTTGAATGCGGGCAAACTCATTCGCGACCTTGCCAAACACATGCAAGGCGGAGGTGGCGGTCAAGCCTTCTACGCGTCCGCGGGGGGTAAAAAACCAGCAGGTATACCCGCAGCAATAGCAGCCGCCAAAGAGGTAGTTCAAAATTTAGGATAATCAAACTCTTTGTAGCCTGATTTTTTAGCAGACAGAATAATTCGGCGACAAAACGATGTCTCTCGTCTCTTGTCTCGGGTCTCACGTCTATTATAAGGGCGCGACCCTACGCGAAAAACGCCCCACTAAGCTGTGGTTTCACAAGCTTAGTGGGGCGTTTTTCACTTGGGGGTCGGGCTATCCGTTGCAATTCCCCCGCTGTCTGCTGCTTCGCTGGCAGGGCTAAAAATGGCTACCTCTGGGCCGCCTTTTTAGCCCGCCGCTCAGGGCGCATACAGCAGGCTCATTTCCACTACTATCCCTCGCGCATGGCATCATTATTCCCGATTAATCGCAGGTTTCAAAAAAAAGAAACTTTCAACTTTAACTGAAAGTTCATGCTACAACCATTGCATTATATATTTATTGACATTACCTTTAAAAAAAATAAACTTAAATATATATAATGCTTGAAAACATCCCTTTTTTCATCAGTCTATTGATCTTTGCCATTATAGCTGTTCAGCTTTATTTGGTCTATCTATCCACTCGCTCTACCAAGATCATTTTAGCCCTTTTGGTGTGGTCGATTATACAAAGTGCGATTGCTTATAGTGGCTTTTACGCTAGTAATTTAGACGCACTTCCTCCACGTATTATATTCGCATTCCTACTAGCTTTTGGTTTTATCTTTTGGTTCGCCTTTTCAAAAAAAGGAATTGCCATAAGCGATACTTGGAACTTGCAATATATGACCCTCACCAGTATTATTCGGGTACCCGTAGAGATCATGTTGTTGCTATTGGCTACAAGTGGAGCAGTATCTTATTTGCAAACTTTTGAAGGCTGGAATTTTGATATTCTTTCCGGAATCACTGCTCCTTTAATCGCCTATTTCGGTTTCAAAGGTGGAACCATAAACAAAAAGCTGCTGCTCCCTTGGAATATCATTTGCTTGTTGTTACTCTGTACGATCATCACTATTTCCATTTTGGCAGCACCCTTTCCGCTTCAGCAACTTTCCTTTGAACAACCCAATCGAGCGATTCTCTATTTTCCATTTTGTTTGCTGCCCATGTTGATCGTACCGATCGTTTTTTGTTTTCATTTGGTTTCAATTAGAAGATTATTGAAAATGAAGTAGCTTTGGCGTTTATTTTCCAACGCATGTAAGTGCTTGGGCAGAAATAAGCACTTAAGTACTACTCCCTTATGGCTGAGCTACGTATCTCCTATGAGTGTGTCATAGGCTTAGAAATACATATACACCTGAATACAGCAGCTAAGATTTTCGCTCCTGAAGCTGTTACTTACGGAGCCCCGCCCAATACACATCTTAGCCCTTTGACCATTGGTCATCCTGGCACTTTACCTTATTTGAATAAAGGTGTAATAGAACGTGCCATTAAAATAGGATTAGCTACAAACTGTAGCATCGCTTCTAAAGTTGGCTTTGCTAGAAAAAACTATTTCTATGCGGATCTACCTAAAGGCTATCAGATCACCCAAGATCAAAATCCTATCTGCTCTGATGGCTTTTTAGACATTCAGCTGAATGAAAAAGCTGCTACTAAGAGAATCGGCATTGAGCGCATACATTTAGAAGAAGACGCCGGAAAAAGCAGTCATGATCAGGAAGCACATACTGCGGTCGACCTGAACCGTGCAGGTAGTCCTTTGATCGAGCTGGTTACGAAACCAGACATACGCACAGCAGATGAAGCGGTTGCATTTGTGGCCAGCATTCGCCAATTGGTTCGTTACTTGGGCATTAGTGAGGCTAATATGGAAAAAGGGCAGCTACGCTGTGATGCCAATGTCTCTATTCGTCCATTAGGATCCAGTAAGCTGGGGCAAAGAACCGAAACGAAAAACCTCAATTCACTCAGAAATGTGAAAAGAGCGATCGAATACGAATTCAAACGTCAGATAGGCATTGCCAAAAAAGAAGGAATCATTGAAATGGCTACGCTTACTTGGGACGAACAGCGCAATAGCAATTTCGCTATTCGATCTAAAGAGCAGGCACATGATTATAGATATTTCCCAGAGCCTGACCTGCCCCCTTTATTGATTACCGAAGCGCAACTCACACAACTAAAAGCACAGCAACCTGAGTTAGCCTCAGAAAGAAAACGACGCTATCAAAACGAATTGGGCTTGTCTCTTTATGATGCCACACTGATAACTGAAGATTTAGCTGACGCCCAATACTTCGACCAATTGATCGCAGCTAATATACCTGCGAAACAAGCAGCGAACTGGTTAGGGGTACACCTTAGAGCCTGGTGTAATGAAAATCAAAAAACCATTTCTGAATTCCCCCTTGCTCCTGAAAAGGTAGCAGCATTGATCCGATTAGTCATAGATGGAGCAATTAGTAGTAGTGTGGCCGCCCAGCAGCTTTTACCTTTGCTTCTAGAAAACCCTAATGCTAACCCTCAAGAACTGGCCAAAAAGAATCAACTTATTCTAAAAGACGATGACGACTGGCTTTTGGCTTTAATTGATGCTACTTTAGAAAAGTACCCTGATAAAGTGAAAGCATATAAGCAAAGTAAGAAAGCAAAGGGACTGATCGGCTTGTTTATGGGAGATATAATGAAAGCCGCAAAGGGAAAAGCTGACCCTCAGAAGACTAAAAAATTGTTAAGTGAGCGTTTATCGGCTTAATATTGGTTAATTTCGCGCTCAGAAGTGGTATATGTCGACCTAAATGATGCCATCATCGTTTATAAGCCCGTACTATTCATTACCCCAGATTTAGATTGGATAATTTAATCAACATGAAAAATAGCTTACTTTTTCTCGCTTTAGCCTTCATTATGGTGCTCAGT
>JAHDGT010000160.1 GCA_020631675.1 Bacteroidota bacterium | reverse complement strand
GGCAGTGCGCTTAATAAGAACGGATAGCCCGGTGACCTGCCGCAGGCGGGCATGCACCCTGAGTAAATTAATTACATTAACTCGCCAAAATAGATTTCACCAATTCAGCAGATACTTGAGGGCTTTCTAGGGGAAATAGATGCCGACCTGCTGCTAATTGAAAGCTGCTCCAATTGTAGTGCTTTTGTAGTTGCGCTAAGCTGGCGTCATTCAGAACATCTTTCGCATCGGCACAGATCAGATGGGTAGGCACTTTGAAGACTGCTTTGGGGAAGAGGATGGGAGCAGAATCAAAAATGCGATACTCGTTTTCCGCGGTATAATATAGACCAAAGCGTTTCTCAGGGGCTGGGTCTTGTGTTTCAATGACTCCTTTTTCAATGTACAATTCAAATGAGCGGCGATCGAAATGGCGGAAGAAAGATTTGCCGTTGAAGTAGTCGTGTGCCGCTGCTTTGGAGGGGAAATAACGACGGCGGGCATATGCTTTTTTGCCTACTGGGTGGACATACTTTGTTATTCGACCGTAGTGTGCAAGTGCTTGAAAAAAACGCCGCTTGCGATCCATTAGTGGAGGATCCATGATGACGACTTGTTCAAATAGATCGGGGCGTAAAATAGAGGCCCATAGCATAGCTACCGCACCCATAGAATGCCCCAGACCGACCACCTTTTGCCCTTGGTTTTTGGCTTCGATATGATGAATGAGTTCTTTGGCGATGTTCCACCAGCCTAGATTGATGGGGAAACGCTCATCATGGGCTAAACGACTAACAAATTGAGTGGAGTAGGGGTGCAGGGCTTCTAAAAAGGGGAGATAGCACTCGGCCACGAAACCGTTGGCATGTGCGAAATGTATAAGGGGTAATGTTGTTGTATTTGACAAGTTATTCGCTTGTTAATGAGGTCGAGAAAATAACTTTAAACTACCTCAAGTAATCAACTCTTCTTCGTTCACGATTTGTGTGAAGCTTTGTTTTTTACCGATCTCTTGAATACGGCTTAAAACACCAACGCCCTCTTTAAGTTCAACCAAAGCGTAGTACTTCAGGGCGAAAGCAATGAACATAAAAGCGAGAGAAACTAAGGAAGCGAATGCGCTAAGCATGCTGACGAATAGCTGGAAGATCAATCTTTCCATATCATTGATCTCCCAATTTGTTTGCGTGATGCTGCCCAGCTCGCTTAACAACATGCTGAGTATACTGGGTAGGCCTTGTAGTGTGGTGCCGACCATCATGCAGCAGAGCAATAGTCCGAAACAGGGCCACCATTTCCCTTTAGATAGTTGAAAGCTACGCTTTAAGGCAGCCAAAGGAGATAGGTTTTCTTCGAGTCTGGCTATAAAGGTGAAGCCGATGCTCACGCCCGCATAGAGCATAAAACAGAGTAATAGAGGGACGAATAAGGCCAGTACGTTCGGGAGATAGCCTTTGCTGGATCCTTCTAATATGATAAAGAAAGCAACAACAGCCAGACCATAAGTGATACTGACCATCCAACCGCTACTCAAGTGTATGTTGATGCGTTTTAAAAGGCCACGCAGTAAGCTTTTTCTAGTTAATGTTTCTTGTTGTTGCCCGCCTTTGGCTTTGCTATCCTTATGGTAAAGTATGATTTCGTTGACTACGCCTACCACCAGCGTGAGCGCCCCTAAATAAATGATCATGGGTAAAAGCGATTCGATCAAATAGCTTCCTAATGCCCCCTCACCCTCAGCTCCTCCGGCGGCGGCGAACTCTTTTGCCCGTTCTAATTGTAAGCTGTGTGATATGAACAAGAGGGGCAAAGCAACAATTGCCAATGCCTCGACCATTGGCCGCCAGTACAAGTGAAAGATCAAGCTGCTGGCGTGAATCACTTGGGTAACATCTCGCGGTATGCGAAGATAGGGTCGCTTTTGTTGTGTGAATCGGCTCATAAGTAGGCGCTATTGGGCTTTGCTAAATCTTTACCGATACGGGCTATTTTTTTGTAAGAACCGACTCCTTCATGTCGCTCAACCAAGTCGAAATACTTGAAGGCAATGGCGTTGAACAAGAATATACTGGCAAAGGTATTTAGTACCACTTGTAGTAATAGGGCGATCAACATAAGACTGAATACAGGCAAACCTATGCCTGTAAAGTTGATGAGGAAAGGCAATAAGGCATAAATCAGTAGTGGAATGGCGGAAAAGGAAGTGTAAATCAAAAAAGTCACGAGCAGATAGCCTAAAGTGCTCAGTCTGTACTCGTGTACGATGTCAAAACTACGCTTGATATTGGCTACTACATCAAAGCCTTCAACAGCCTGTACGATAAACAGGAAATTGAAAGGCAATAAAATGTAGATGAGAAAAAACGGACTGAACAGTATAGCCAGCCAGAACAATATATTGAAGCGGTCATTCAGACCGAATAAGGAGAGTAATGCTCCGAATGCGAATACAAAGAACAGCAAAAAGACCACCACCAGTAAGTTAATGACATATTGGTACACTTTGCTGAACACTTGTCGGTATAGTTGTCGGTTGCTGACGGCTGAGTCGTTTGATCCTTCTAATGATTTAGCCCGGTATAACTGAATGTACTCATAGTTAATGGCGATCACCAAGATATAGCCTATATAGGCGATGAAGGTGAACAGCAGTGATATACCAAAAGAGAAAAAGTAGTCGGGAACGCCGATGCCTTCCGGCAATTCTGAAAACTGCATAAAGCTGAATTCAAAACCTGGGAAGGGCATATTGAGTTGCTCTAACATTAACAGCTGTGGAATAGCACTTCCTATCTGACCGATCAAGATGAAAGGCAGGGCGATAACAGCAACACTACGAACAAGGATGCTGAGGTTTTGCCGTACAAAAGCACTATTCGCTGAGATGAGTTCGCTGGCTGTTCTGGCTTCCGCGAAATGGATGCGTTGTTTTTGCTTAGCCCTCATTTACCAAAGCTTTTTTAGATTCGGAATCAGATTCAGATGTGGGTAGTGCTTCTGCTGCTGATTTGGAAGCTTTAATGGAAAAGTGAGTAGGGCGATAAGTGATCGCCTGATCTTCTTCTGCCAGCTCGGCGGCAAGCTCTGGAGGAACCAGTCCCCGCTCGTGAACAATGCGAGGGTAGATCCAAAAGTAGCTGACCACAAAAGCCAAAGAAAACAAGATGATGCCCAACTTGATGATGGGGTGGAGGTCTGTTAATCGGGTAACGAAACTTTCTAAAAAGCCCGCCAATATGAAGATCGGAATGAGTCCGATAATGATCTTAATGCCTTTTTTCGCTCCCTTCATGAAAGAATGCGCTCTGGAATAAGTTCCGGGATACAAAATGCTATTGCCCATCACGATACCAGCGGCTCCAGCTATGACAATGGCTGATATTTCCAGCGTACCATGTATCCAAATGGTGAGAAAAGAAGTGAGGAACAAGCCCTTTTGATAGAAGAAATACTGAAATGCGCCGAGCATAATGCCATTGCGTACCAGCACCCAAGCAGTACCCAAAGAAGCGAACACGCCCATCATAAAAGCCATGAAGGAAACTCGGATATTATTCCAAGTGATCATGCTGAACATAGAGGACCGGTCGCCCTTATAAACCGCCATAGGATCCCCCTTATCAATATTATCCAAGGTCATATTCACATAAGCGTCTCCCATGATCAGGCGAACAAAAGTATCGTCATTGGCCGCACTCAAGGCACCAATGATGATCGCTACAGTGAAAATGATAAAAGATGCCAGCAGTTGCTTTCTGGATTCATACATCACCCAAGGCAGCTCGTATTTCCAGAAGTCGGAAACCCGTCCGCGCCTTTCTTTTTGGTTGACGTAAATCTTTTGGTGTACGCGCTGGGTGAGTCCGTTCAAATAGCGCGTAATGTCACTGCCTGGATAAAAAGTCTGTGCATAGGAGAGATCATCCGTCAGCTGCATATACAGCTCGGCCTGCTCGTCGGGCGAGGTCTTCGCATTGTCGTTGAGCAACTGCTCGAAACGTTCCCAGCGAGGGGCATTGCGCTTAATGAATGCGGGTTCTTTCATGGGGTACCGTTGATTTGGGAATCCAAGATACAGCATACCCATTAAAATTGCCTACATTTATACCCTTAGATTTGCCAGACCCATCACATGGAAAGAATAAGAATCAATACTACCCAGAATGTTGACATCGAGTTTGATGTGGCCAGTCTTTTTGACCGCTACTTAGCCGTCTTGATTGATATGGTCTTATTGGGCATTTATGCCATGATCGCCAGTATGGTGTTGAGTGGTTTTATGATGTATGGCGGGAATGGTACCACCATGGCTATCGCATTCATCAGTATTCCCGTCGCCTTTTATCATTTGATCTGCGAAGTGGCCTTCAATGGGCAGAGCTTAGGTAAAAATGCGATGAAGATCAAAGTGGTGCGTATGGATGGCGGACAGGTAACTTTTGGTAATTACTTGCTAAGGTGGATGTTCCGCTTAGTAGATATATCACTGAGCTTTGGCGGTATCGCCACGCTTAGCATCTTACTCAATGGGAAAGGACAACGTTTAGGCGATATGGCGGCGGGCACGACCGTAATTAGCACCAAGCGCAGAAACAGATTCAATGATCAGGTATTGCTCAATATTCCCGAAGATTTTCAAGTGAGTTTTCCTGAGGTGCGACTGCTTACGGATCAAGACGTTCGTACCATCAAGGAGGTCATGCATACTTCGGCGAAAATGCAGCACAATGAGGTGATTCTAACGCTGTACAATCACTTGAAAAAAACACTCAGTATAGAAAGCGAACTTCCGCCCAAGAAATTTCTGATCAAACTACTGAAAGATTACTATTACCTAAACGGATAAAAAAAGGGGCAGACTTGGAAAGTCTGCCCTTTTTTTTATCCGTCGCTAAGCAATTAGCGGAATAGGGTCTAAGCTAAGCCACTGATCGTATCCAATAGTTCACCTGTGATGGCGATCACTGCGGATTTAGGAACAGCTCCGTCCCCATCTGGCCAATTGCTGGTCAGATCTTTTGTTTCAGTAGTAGGAGAGGTTTCTCCTGGGTGCTGCACACTTAAAAACAAAGTGCGACTATCCGGACTGAACCACGGACCCGTGAACTCTGCTGCTACTGGTGCGCTTCCTACCTGTATGACTTTACCTGCCTGATCCCCGCTGCGCGGCACAACAAATAAACCATTGCTCTTGAATTTCGCATAGATCTCATGCTGGAACGCGCTACCGGATATATCCGAGGTGAACCAAAGATTACCCATATTGTCGAAAGCCATATTGTCCGGGCAAGAGAATTCTTCCCCACCTGCTAAATACGTTTCTGAAGAGAAGGTCAAAGAGGTCTTGTCTTCACTGTGTTCAGAGATCTTTAAAATGCTACCGTGATAATCCTCTTTTAACTTATTATTCGTTAAGCTCACGAACACATTACCGCTGATCGGGTCTATCTCAATATCCTCAGGGCGGTTTAGTGGCGTACCACCAACCAATGGAGCCGCTTCACGCAAGCGTACTAAAACCTCCGTTTGATCCTTGAATTTTTCTTGTAAAATAGGCTGCTCATTCCAATCCAAGCTGATCCACTTGCCATTGATCGTATCAGCCACATAGAGCGTTCCTTTCTCCAAGCTGTTCGGCTCGCTGCTAATGAATTTATACAAGCAGCGATCACTGCCATCATCACCAGAATACACCACTACCGTCCCATCCGGATTGCGATGTACCGTCGCACATTCATGGCAGCATCTGCCCAGTGCCACTAGCTTACGCGCCTCGCCCGTAAAGAGATCCACCTCAACGACCCAGCCGTAATGCTCGGGCATATGATCCGGATACTTCTCCTGCCAAGCTAAGTAACCCGGCTCGCGAGTCGCATTCCCCTGCTCATCATAAACACTTTCCCCATAGTAAGCTTGGTAGTTTTCTTCAGCGGTAAGGATCGTGCCCCATGGCGTAATGCCGCCAGAGCAATTACCGAAAGTACCAATAGCATGATCACTACCCGCTATTTTGTGCGGCCAAGCAAATGGGATTCTGCTATGTCCGTTCAGCCTTCTATTGTGCGCATCATTATATGCCAAACGCCACTTCCCGTCACGACCTTTCTTCATGCGCACAATGCTGCCGCCTACATCGTACATCTCCTTATCCACTTGCTCCTTGGTCTTTTGCGTATGATCCTCTCCATTAAAGCCACTGCAAAAACGAGGGTCCATATACTCGTGGTTCACCCAAAGTAAACCATCGTCTTTCACGCCTTTTTCCATAGGTATGAAACACAAGAAATCGCAATGCGAGCCAAAGGTGTCTTTATCGCTGATCTCATCCTGCCAGCGCAGCATCACTTGGTGCTTCAAGCCCGCGCTCAGCTTCACTTTGTCTTCACTATTGGGCAGCAGCGCCTCAATAAAAGGCGTCAAATGCTCCGGCAGCGCCACTGGTGTATTGTCCGCCATGGGTTTTTGCATCACCTTACAGCCTGTTGCCAAGAAAAGGGGCGCGCCCAAGGCCGCAGTGCCCAAAAACTTGATCATCTCTCTTCTGTGAAAAGTCTTTTTCATGCCTACTTCAATATGTTGTGTTTGTGTTTTATGTTCATGGCGCATGCCCGCAATAAAAGCTCGCTTCACTAAGTCGCAAAAATCGACATACGGAACGACATCTCATGTCTCGGGTCTCATGTCTCGGGTCTAAGAAAGCGCAAGCTTTCACTGCGGTCACCGGGCTATCCGTTGCAATTCGGGTGCTGTTCGCTGCTTCGCTGGCAGGCGTAAAAATGGCTACCTCTGGGCCGCCTTTTTACGCCGCCGCTCAGTGCGCTCCTTAGCCCCCTCATTTCCACTCCTATCCCTTGCGCGGCCAATTTGAAAATGAGTCGATTTGATAGCTGTGTTCATGGACACGCACGCTCTAAGATAATAACAGCTCGCAGCATTAGATGTTGAAGAAGGGGGATAAGGTATCTTTTTTACCTAGGACAAATGGTTAATTTCTGTATAATCATGCCAAGGCTAGCGCATTAGTGCTTAATTTTGTAAAGCCAAGTACAATTTGAAAATTTGAGAATGAGTCAATTTGAAAATGTTGATTCAGGAGCGTGATTTTCAAATTTTCAAATTGATAATTGGCTCATTGCCTTGCGCGAGGGATAGGAGTGGTAATGAACCCGACAGATGCGCCCTGAGGGGCGGCTTACAAAAGCGACCTTGTGAAGCTCTTTGTAAGCCTGCCCCGAAGCAGCAGATGGCGGCTGAATTTTAACGGATAGCCCGACCCCCGCCTATAGCTCCTACAAAATAAGAATGCCCCCGAAAACTGTTTCCCGCTATAGGTGGGGGACGCGCCATAAAAAGAATTAGAATGCGATTTCGATTTCGATTTCTTCTCACCTTATTGCTGATTTGCACAACGATGGTCAATGTATGGGCCCAAGCCAATGAGCAGGCCACCATACGTGGTACAGTGATCAGCGAGACCACCAAAGAAACTCTGATCGGTGTGAATATCACACTGGGAGGGGGAGCGAATACTGGTACGGTGACAGATGTGAACGGTGCTTATGAAATGAAAGTGCCCGCAGGCGAACATCGCATCCGCTTTAGCTATATCGGTCATGAGCAAGTGACGAAAGAAATCGGTTTAGAGGCAGGGAGCACACAGGTGATGGACATCATCATGCCGGAGTCTACCAACCAATTGGATCAGGTGGTGATCAGTGCCAGCCAATTCGAAAAACGCCTTGCCGAAGAAACCGTATCCATAGAAGTACTAAAACCTCAGATCCTGGAAAACACCAATCCCGTCACCCTCGCCGACGCGATGGAGAAAGTACCGGGCGTGAATATCGTTGATGGGCAGGTGACGATCAGAGGTGCATCTGGTTATGCATATGGTACGGGTAGCAGGGTACAAATGCTGATTGATGGCATGCCTTTATTGACGGGTGATTTTAATGAGATTCGTTGGGAATTAGTGCCAATGGAGTTGGCTCAAAAAGTGGAGGTGATCAAGGGTGGCTCTAGTGTTTTATATGGTTCTGGTGCTTTGAATGGCGTTATCGCTGTGGAGACTGGATATGCGAACTCAGAACCAGAGACCACTGTTGCGATGAACCAAGGCATTTACATGCCTCCGAGAAATAGAAATTTCCGTTGGTGGGAAAAAGGAAATCCACCAACTATGACCAATGGCTCTGTTAGTGCTCGTAGAAAATTGAATAATTGGGACCTGGTATTCGGCGGTCAGTTCTATACTTTAGACAGCTACCGTAAAGATGCGGATGATAAACGCTTACGAGCTACGTTTAAAACTCGATTCCGATCACCTAAAATAAAGGGTTTGAGCATTGGTCTGAATGCGAATGCGCTTTTCCAACATTTTGGTCGTTTTATCATGTACGCTCATGCTTTGGAACGCCCCTATGAAGGCTCTATTTCTGATGATCGCTATTCTTTAATGAATGTTGATCCGCACATTACTTATTTTGGGCAGCGTTTTGGTGTTAGACATAAGCTACGCTCCAGATATTATAATGTTACTCGTTATCGAGATACTGGTTTTAGAACGCAAAACTCTAATACCACCTATATAGAATACCAAATGCAAAAAACTTTTGACTTTGGTACAGTGATCACCGCAGGAGGATTGGGTTCCTTAACATGGGGCTATAATTTCGCCTACAATGATGGTGAAGGGGTGTCTACTTATACTACAGGTGGGTACTTCCAAGCAGAACATAAAATAGGAAAACTGTCTCTGGTAGGTGGGCTTCGCTATGAGTTTAATGCACTGGACAAAGAATTACTTGAAGAGGACACCCTACAAACGAGTCCGTTAGTAAAACGTTTTGGTGCGAATTATCAAATAAATGAAAAAACATTCCTCCGAGCGAGTTATGGGGAAGGCTACCGCTCTCCAAGTATTCTAGAGCGTTTCGGTGAAGATGAGTTACCTATTGATGTTGGAATTCCACTCTGGATCGTGGCGAATCCGAATCTGCGACCGGAGAAAGGTTGGAATGCGGAGATTGGTCTCAAAAGAGGGCTGAATTTTGGTTCTTGGAATGGCACTTTAGATGTAGCACTATTCTTCACCGATATTACAGATATGACCGAATTTCAATTTGGTAATTATGACGGGAAGATCGGTTTTAGAACCGTGAATATCAAGAAGGCCAGAATAG
>JAHDGT010000159.1 GCA_020631675.1 Bacteroidota bacterium | reverse complement strand
GATCAATCGATTTGGTACTTTAAGGGTCGAATATTCGTTATACACCTGAACTTCAAAGAGATATTCTTCAAACTATGCTTCCAAGAAATCACAAATTCGTTCTTTCGCTTTTCAGTCTACTTTTTTCCCTATTTGTAATTTCAGATGTGTTTGCTCAAGATGTAGCCTATTTTTACGATAAGCAGAATAGATTCTGGGTATTTGACAATGGGGAACGCCACCAATTGGAACATTTAGAAATAACAGACATCCGATTAGGGAATGATTTTGTGCTCTATGTGGATCCTTTGGAGCAATGGAAGATGTACAAAAATGGAAAGGCGGAGATATTGGAGGTATTCGCCAGTAGAACCTATGAATCCAGTCGTTCTCTGATATTAAATCGGGCAAAAGGAGCCATGCATGTGATGTGGGGGGATGATCAAAGTAAAAACCTGACCATAGGCCATGACATCACCTATGAAATGGGGGATAGCATCATTGCCGTGGAGGATTATGATAATTTCTTTAAGGTCTTCTACAAGGGTTCTTATGATAATTTGACTAAAGACCGGATCGACACTTATAAGGTGAGTGATAATAGCGTTGGCTTTGTTACCGAGGCCGGTGAATTCTATATTCACCACAATGGAGAAACCACCGAATTAGCTTTGAATACACCAAGGAATTACCACATTGGTAATAATTTTGTTGCTTATACCGATGAATTCGGAGAGTTGTATGTATTTGATGGTGAAGAAAATGAAATGATCTATGATGGTGCTTTTGATGGCTATAAAGCCGGAGATAACATCTTAGCTTTCGTGGATCAATACGATGCTTTTCAAGTGTGGTGGGATGGAGAACTGATCGAATTATCAACGGTTCCGCCCCGTGAGTTTAGAATTGTGGACAATAGTTTGATGTTCATTGACGAACGTGGCTTTTTGAATTTCTTCTACAAAGGAGAGAACCATTTATTAGAGACCTATACGCCCCGTAAAGTAGAATTATTCGAAGGTATAATCGCCTACCAAGATTTGGACGGACGTTTAAAATCATGGTACGAAGGCGAACAATTTGAAGTCAGTGAACTGATCGTGGATCACTTCTTATTGATGAATCGTGTGATCGTCTACTTCAACAATAATTACGAGGCGAATATCTTCTTTAATAAGCAGCAATATTAGTAGCAAGTCCGCTTATCTTCGCGGCATGGTAGATTTGCATTACAAATTATTAGGAGAGAGGAAAAATGAAGACCAGTCCCCCCTGGTCATCTTACATGGGCTATTCGGCATGCTGGATAACTGGCAGAGCTTAGGCCGCCGATTCGCAGCCTACAATGAAGTTTACCTCATTGATCAAAGAGATCACGGGAGATCCCCACATACCGATACCTTCGACTATTTCCAACTGGCTGAGGATCTATACGATTTTTTGGAGGAACACGATTTACGACAAATACAGCTGATCGGTCATTCTATGGGCGGTAAAACGGCTATGCAGTTCGCTGTGGATCATCCGGAACGGATAGACAAGCTCATCATCGCGGATATCGCACCAAAAGATTACCCACCCGGGCATCAAGAAATTTTTGATGGTTTCAATGCCGTACCTATACATGAGATCAAGAACAGAAAAGAAGCAGAGGCTGCCTTAGCCACTAAAATAGATGAGGAAGGTGTGCGCTTATTCCTGTTGAAGAATTTGACCAGAGATAAGGAATTAGGGTATAAATGGCGTTGTAATCTCCCTTTACTGGAAGCCTCCTATCCCAACATCATAGCGAATACCCTCAGTCCCTATGATCAATACGATGGAAATGTACTTTTTGTCAAAGGTGGACGATCGCTCCGCTATATTGAATTGCCAGAGGATAATGATATCTTAGAACATCACTTCCCCAATCACGAAGTGGCTATTATTGAGAATGCGGGCCACTGGTTACATGCGGAACAAGCCGATGCTTTTTTCGATATTGTGGTGAATTATTTGGGCTACGAGTTAACCCTTTAAAATTACAGCACTCATGAGCAACAAATTCTTAAACGAAGACGATCAGCAGTTACTGGATGATACCAAGGCGGTTTATGATCAGTATGCCGTAGAAAAAGACGAACCAAAAATTGAGGCAGGCTGGATCAGAGCGGCCCTATATTTTATCGCTACTATATTAGGTTCTATCGTATCCGGCACATTACTCATAGGTATTGTTTTAGCGATGGGCTATAGTATGGATGATCTGGCGTCTTTAATGGGAGGGGGGGATACTCCTATTCATATCTTTTTGATCGCACAGACGCTAACAATGATCCTTACATTATTGGTGACCTGGTTGTTCATGAAGTACATTAATCGCCGACCATTTGTAGAGATCGGATTTCAATGGAAAGGCTATCAAGCGGATGCCGCCATTGGCTTTTTCTTAGGGGTTGCTTTGATTTCAATAGGTTTTGGTGCATTGATCTTACTGGGACAAATCGGAATTGAAAACATCACTTTAGATCCTGTGAAGTTGTTGATGGCCTTTCTACTGATGGTGGTGGTCTCCGTGAACGAAGAGGTAATGGTGAGAGGCTACATTCAAAAGAACCTGACTGATTCTTTTGGCAAATGGTGGGGCTTGATCGTTGCCAGTATCATCTTCAGCATACTACACGGTATGAACCCGAATATCACGGCCATCCCACTGATCAACATCATGTTGGCGGGATTGCTACTTGGTATTTACTATATGCATTGCAACAACCTATGGTTTCCGATCATGTTGCATTTAACATGGAACTTCTGTCAAGGACCCATTTATGGTTTCGAGGTGAGTGGCATGGATCTGAACGCACTGATCACCCAAAAAATGCTTGGAGATAATGTGTTGTTAAGTGGGGGAGAGTTCGGCTTTGAAGGTTCTTTGCTCGCGACCGGATTGATCATTCTCTCGATCTTGGGCGTTCACTTTTATTATCAAAGAAAAGAAGAATTGGCGTAACTGTTTAGGTCAAGCAATTTTATCTCAAAAGCCTCAACCTAAATAGTTATGAATTGGCCTAATTGATCAATTCAATTCATCAGGCTTCATCCCTATAAAATACCCATTTATCAGCGGTAGATTCTTCCGCATTGAAGTAGTAACCAGCAGTATTAAAAGCTTTGATCTGCTCCGCGTCTGTGAGCTGCTGATCAATGATGTACCTGCTCATCATGCCTCTTGCTTTCTTAGCGAAAAAGCTGATGACTTTATATTTACCGTTTTTGAAGTCTTTGAAAACAGGCGTGATCACCCTTGCGTTCAAGCCCTTTTTCTGAATGGCTTTGAAGTATTCCGTACTAGCTAAGTCAATTAATACCTGTTGCTTTTGTTGTGCGAGTTCTGTATTCAAAGCCTCTGTAATACTAGAACCCCAGTACTCATATAAATTCTTGCCTTTAGGGTTCTGCAAACGCGTACCCATCTCCAAGCGATAAGCCTGCATCAGATCAAGCGGACGTAATAGTCCGTACAAACCCGAAAGAATACGAAGATGTTGCTGTGCGAAGTTCAAGGCTTGCTCATCCATACTAGCCGCGTCCAAGCCCACATAAACATCCCCCTTGAATGTTAAAACAGCGGCTTTAGCATTTTCCTCAGAGAAAGGCGTACTAAAAGCGGCATAACGATCAAAATTCAGATCCGCCAATTTCTCGCTGATGTGCATCAATTCCCCGATCTCGGCTCTGCTCTTTTTTCGCATTAGGCCTACCAGTTCCTCAGCTTGAGATAAGAACTGAGGTTGAGAAGGTGTGAAAGCCAGATCGGTCGATGATAGATCTAATGTCTTAGCGGGAGAAATAACGATCAGCATAGCAAAAAGTGTATAAGATTAAGCTAATAACAAGTTCGGCAAAGGTAACACCATTAAATGCCCTTTTGTTGAAAATGCACCAGCTAAAGTCTCTTATTTGTATTTGGTCTAAATAAGCATTATCTTTATAGCACAAAATCAATAAGCACACACCAATGGATTTTTCGCCCTTTGAATCTGGTATAACGATTAAGCCTAAATACAGCTTAAATGTATTGCAGAAGAAAAAGAAATGCTGCAAGAAGTATAAAAAGGGCAAACGCTGCGGCAAATGCCCCAAAGGCTAAGCATATTCCGACAACTCCAGCCATCGGTTTTCCTTCTCTTCAAGAGCCGTTAAAACCTTACTGATCTCCATCGACCAATCCATGAGTTCTTGGTTGGATCCCCCTGTAGCTATTTTAGCTTCCAATTCCTCTTTCTGTGTTTCTAATACTTCGATCTCGCCCTCAAGGCTATTGAATTCCTGTTGTTCCTTGTAGCTGAGTTTTTTCTTCTCTTTTTGTTTCTTGGGTGCTTTTGCGGCTTCTAATTCCGCCAAGCGTTGCTGTTCCGCCTTTTCAGTCTGTCTGATCGCTCTTTCCGCAGCCTCTTCTTCGTTCCGTTTCTCCCTATACTGAGTATAATTACCCGGATAATCTCTCACTTTTCCTTTGCCATCCAATACAAAAACATGGTTCACCAACTTATCCATGAAGTAACGATCGTGAGATACCACCACCAAGCAACCATTGAACTTCAATAAAAAAGCTTCCAGCATATTCAGCGTCAACAGATCCAGGTCGTTGGTAGGCTCATCCAGTATCAGGAAATTGGGGTTTTGCATTAAAATGGTGAGTAAGTACAAACGTCGCTTTTCACCACCACTCAAAGTATGCACATAGTTCTCATGCTGCTCATAAGGAAACATAAAATGATTCAGCAGCTGATCCGCTTTCAAATGCCTGCCCCCTTCAACGGGTAGAACTTCGGCGATCTCGCGGATCACATCTATCACTTTTTTATTGCCATAATCATCTAAACCATCTTGCTGGTAATGGCCAAAAACCACTGTTCCACCGATCACTACCTTACCCGCGTCTGGCTTTAAAGCACCCGTCAGAATTTTTAAAAAAGTACTCTTACCAGAGCCATTTGCCCCTACAATGCCCACTCGCTCCCTACGCTTAAAGGTGTAGTTGAATTCAGAAAACAATTTCTTTTCCCCGAAAGCGTGATCAATGTAATGCATCTCTACGGTCGTCTTGCCGATCCGCGCCATTTTTATACCCTCGAAACCCAACTCCTGATCATCAAATTTCTCACTGGCCTTTTCCTTGATCTTATCAAAATTGCTAACCCTTGATTTTGCCTTCGTTCCCCTGGCTTTCGGTTGCGTTCTGATCCATTGCAACTCCTTGCTCATCAACTTCTTGAACTTCTCGTTCTCCGCCTTACGCGTTTCGGTCAGCTCACTCTTTTTCTCTAAATAATAGCTGTAATTGCCACGATAAACATAGGTGTTCCCCCTTTCAATTTCCACGATCTCATCACAGACCCGATCTAAAAAATAGCGATCGTGCGTCACCAATAAAATGGTCAGGTTCGGTTGGTTCAACTGCTCTTCCAGCCACTCGATCATCGGTAGGTCCAAGTGGTTGGTCGGCTCATCCAGCACCAGTAGATCCGGCTCTTGGATCAATACAGAAGCCATCGCCACCCTTTTGCGCTCTCCACCACTCAACTCACCCATTTTTTGATCCAGTTGCGTGATCTTGAACTTGCCCAATACCTCCTTCACCTTCGCTTCTTGATCCCAAGCATCCAGCTCACCCACTTTCTCCATCGCCTTCGCCAAACGCGTCTGATTTTCTTCGCTGGGGTACAGCTCTTGCTCCGTCATAGCCTTTTCATAGGCACGGATCGCTACCAAACCCGGGTGGTCCGATGCGAAAACCGCTTCCCATACCGTACTATTCGGGTCAAAATCCGGCTCTTGTGATAAATAGCCCATACGCGCATCTCGGTGTATGGACACACTACCGCCAATATCAGAGCGATCCTCGCCTACAACAATGCGCAATAAAGTAGATTTACCCGTACCGTTTTTCGCCACGATCGCCACCTTCTGCCCTCGGTTCACACTAATGGTCACCTTCTCAAAAAGCACTTTGTCGCCATAAACTTTCGTCAATCCTTCCGCTGTGATATAATTCATAAGTGTAAATTTACGAGATTCAAAAATTATGGCGCATACCCGCAATAAAAAGGGGGGAATTATTGTGTTTAAAACTCACATTATTGGTTCTGCAAAATAGACGTTATGATATAACGTCTCTACGGATAATCCCCTTTTTACTGCGGGTACCGGGCTATCCGTTCAAATTCCCCGCCTGCCTGCTGCTGTTTGGCAGGGCTAAAAATGGCTACCTCTGGGCCGCCTTTTTAGCCCGCCAAACAGGGCGCATTCAGGCGGCTCATTACCACTCCTATCCCTTGCGCACGAAGATCAAGCATTGTAATTATGCCTTCAAAAAAATTCGACTTCAAACAATTCAGTGTACACCATGATCGCTGCGCCATGAAAGTAGGTTTTGACAGCGTACTCTTTGGTGCATGGGCCGCACAAAACATAGCCGCTGATCGAGTGCTCGATATTGGTTCGGGTACCGGACTATTATCTCTCATTTATGCACAATTTAATCCTAAGGCGCGGATCACAGGAGTGGAAATCGATAAAATCGCTTGCCAACAGGCCAGAGAAAATGTTGCTGCTTCTCCTTGGGCGGATCGTATACAGTTGTTTGATAGTTCTATTCAAGCGTATCAAAAACAAGCCAAGCAAGAACAGTACACTTATGATCTTGTCATTAGCAATCCGCCTTACTTTAAGAATAGTTTGAAATCGCCAAACACCCAAAGAACCCACGCCCGACATACTGATGCTTTGAGCTATGAAACACTACTACATTCGGCCAAAAACTTACTTGCCCCTAATGGACAGATCGCATTGATCTTGCCCAGTGAAAATGTAGCGCATGTAAGTGCTATTTGTTCTGATTTGCAGTTAAATTTGTTGTGCAAAGTAAGTGTTAAAACCGTTCCACATAAACCCGCAAAAAGATCGATGCTGCAATTCGGACTGTCTAAAGCCGATCTTATCCCTATTCAAGAACAGGAATTATATACAGGAGATGGCAAACACTATCCCTATGGTGAAGCGTATAGGGAATTGACCAAGGAGTTGTATTTGTTTTTTTAGGTCCGATTCGGGAAAAATCAATACAAGATAAATTAAATTACGGCTAATATTGACGTACTAACATGCCGCACCTAAAGGCGCTTGTAACTTTTGGGTCAGCAATGTTTCTACTAACAGGCAGCTCCTAATGGAGCTATTAATTTCCCGTTAGATGTACCTAAGCCCCAGAGGGGCGAAATGTTAGTAGAAAACAAGTTCCCGACCCTCTTATTAAAGCACCGTAGGTGCGACATGAAAAATCAGATCATTTAGTTTATGTTGTGTCATTTGCAATAAGCTAAATTTTTGGATAGGGCAACTTGAAAAATCTGCTTTCTTAAATCAAGATGAAATGATCCTATAAAATTTTCTTGAAGTCCAATTCTGAACCCTCGATCATTAAAGTAATGATTATTGCTATAACTTCTTCATAAACAGATAAGTCGTCTAACCTTTCATAATACTTTATTGCTCGAGACCGCCAATCCAATGATTTTACCTGATCAGCAATTATGACACCTGAAGTTTGTAGGTGATTAGGTAGAGCTACTTCAACACCTAAGCCCTTCTTAGTATTTGTAATCGGACAAACTAAAACTTTACCGAATTTATTATAAGTCTTGGGAGACAATATCAAACAGGGTCTACGCTTGTTGATTTCTTGACCAGATTGAGGATGTAAATTGATATACGCTATATCGAATCTGTCGGGTATGTATTTCATCACCATTCTTCATTTTCTAACACATCAGGAATCAAGTCATCATGTTGGGTTTCTTCTGTCAAGCCTTCTAAAATGGTTTTCATGTTTATCTTTCTTTTAGCTTGAGGAATTGACAAGAATAATCCACCATCTTTAAGTTCAATTTCGAGTTCTTGCCCATTTTCGAGTGCCAAAGCTTTGCTTAGCTTAGCTGGAAAACGAATGGCTAGATTATTTCCCCACTTGTTGATTTTTGCTTTCATATTTCCATTTTCCTTGAATATACAGTGAATATCCAAGATTGTCAATACACCTTCACCAAACGAACTGTCTCAAAAATGTGCTGATCATTCCGAGCTACTATAAAATAAACGCCTACATTCAAAGTACCGGCATTGATGTCAAATTGGTGTGTGCCTTTTGGTAGCCTGCCTTCAAATATGTTCACTAAGCTATTCCCGTAAACATCAACTAAGTCGATCTGGATACTTTTTGTCGCCTGAATATCTAAGTACAGTCTACTATAGTCAGTACAAGGATTAGGTGCGCTTTGCATAAAAACAGCAACAGAAGAGTCGACCAAGCCCTTATCTTTACTTTTCTTCATTCCATAATCCGTACCCAGTCCATCTGCTTCGCCACAGCTTTCTACAGCTTCAATGCTGGCATGTATGAAAGCATCTGTGTCAGCATGGAATAGCTCTTCAAAATGTATGCTACTGCCTGCCTTGAAAACGTATTGTTGGTCATCTTCTAAAATGACCGCATTCCCTTCTTGAAGATGGATGGATGCTGTAGCTAAGATGCTGCCTTTGTCGGTTAACGAAGTGATAGTACTATTCAGATCAACATTAGAATCTTCTTGTGCCAATGAAAGTACATTGGAAAAATGCTCCTCTATCATAAAAGCATTATTGGCGGTAGCATTTCCAGTCGCTAAGCCACCATATAAGACAGCAGGGTTGGAGTAGTGGAGTATTCTTCCTGAGCCATTCCAACTCATAATCGTACCAAAACCCGCACTTTCATTATCATATCCGTGACAATATGGATACAGGGCATCCATTGTAGGTTCGGTGGCAACACTGGTCTGATGCTGACAGCCAATTAAATGCCCTAATTCGTGAATGATCCCATAATTGTTGGTACCACAATTATGGCTACTTACGCAAAAAGCATTTTCCGGAGACGATTTTAAACTGCTTGCTACACCACAGTTCCCTAAGTCGGGTCCATAGATATACCCACATAGATCCGCTTGGTGAGCTGCCCTTAGTTCATGTACTTCATCTAAATAACCATCACCTACTGTTCGGTAGTGGTAAAGGAGTTCGTGGTGACTGTCAAAACTATCTAGTGGGTAATCAATTAGTCCTACGAAAGCCAATTCTACTTCTTGATTAATATCGCTATTCATAAAGGCCATATTCATT
>JAHDGT010000158.1:4372-9215 GCA_020631675.1 Bacteroidota bacterium | reverse complement strand
TTCTATCAACGAATGGGACTTGTACCGACGAATTAATGGTGACGGTAACAGTTACCGGAACACCGGATCTAAGTACGTCAGACAGTCCATCGATCTGTGCCGGCGGTAGTTTCGACCTCAGCGGAATAGCAGTAACGGACGCGAACACGACAGCTGGTACGCTGACTTATCACAGCGGCACCCCAGCAGTAGCTGGTAATGAATTAGCGAGTACTTCGGTAAGCCCAACAACAACGACGAACTATTATATCCTATCAACAAGTGGTAGCTGTACCGACGAATTAATGGTGACGGTATCAGTAAGTACTGCGGATGACTCTAGCTTTACAATTGCCGATTTTTGTGCTGATGGAAATTCATTGAGTCCAACAATAACAGGTTTGACAGGCGGCACATTTACATTTGACCCTCCAGTAACTGACGGAGCAAGTATTGACCCTGTAACCGGTGTAATATCTGCCGCGGTAGCAGGAACAACTTATCAAGTGAGTTATTCTACTGTATCTGCCCCAACTAGTGTTTGCCCAAGTGCTAGTGTTAATGCCGTTACCGCTTTCACACCTCCAAATGCAGGTACACCAAGCAGCGCACCCATGCTTTGTAGCTCAGATAATAGTGCTATAAACCTAAGTGATTATTTGACGGGAGAAGACCCTAGTGGTACTTGGACGGAAACATCAAGCACACTTTCTACTGCAGGAGCATTTAATCCCGCCGCAGGAACTTTTAACCCTAATGGACAAACAGAAGCAAGCTATTCTTTTGAATACCAAGTAATAGCCAGTCCCGCATCCTCAAGCTGTGCGAATAGTACGGCAAATGTTACCATTAATTTGGAGACTGCCCCCACAGGAAGTGTCCAAGCTAGTACAACGGTCTGTAATTCCAGTGCTTCCGTTTCGGGTTCTTTATTGAATTTTGATGATCTGATCATTAGTGGTTCTGGTGGAACTTGGCAAGATACCGATGGTTCTGGTGTTGATTTATCCTTAACTACATCAGTTGATTTTGATGGACTGAGCATAGGGGATTACGCCTTCACTTATGTGATCAGTAATGGTGCTTCAGCAGCTTGTCCTGATTTAGAGTTGGTGGTTCAAGTGACGGTTCAAGATTGTGCTTGCCCAGATGTTTCAACTAACCCGGCAGTAGATCTTTGTAATGATGGAGGAAGTCTTGATTTAAGCACATTATTGAATCCCAGCACAGAAGCTGGTAGCTGGACAATTACAGGAACGCCAACAGGAGGAACACCCGCAAGTCTAGCAGGAACTGTCTTTGATGCGGATGCAGCTATAGCTGGAACATACGAATTGACGTACACACTGGATGCTGCACCTCTGGTCGCTTGTCCGGATTCTTCAGTACAAACAATAAATGTTTTTGAACAATTTGATGCAGGTACTGGAGGCAATACAAGTGTTTGCTCTGAAAGTACAACAGCAGTAGATCTTACTTCACTATTGTCTGCTGCTGACCCAGGAGGAGTTTGGAGTGTTGCCGCGTCTAGCGCATCCTCCCCAAGTGCTGGTTCTTTTGATGCTACGCTTGCTACTTTCCTACCTACTGGGGAGTCAGATGGGATTTATACTTTCCAATATGAAATTGTAGGGAATGCTCCTTGTTCAAATACAACAGCAGAAGTGATGGTCGAAGTGTCAAGTGTTGATGCGAATGCTGGAAGTTCAGTTGAACTGACTTGTGATGACCCTACACTAAGTTTGAACGGATCCAGTTCGTCAAGCGGCAGTTTAGCGTTTAACTGGACGACCACTGATGGCAGTATCGTATCGGGTGATGATACGGCTACACCTACTGTGGGTGCCGCTGGAACATATACCCTTACAGTTACTGATCTTACAACGAATTGTACAGCTACCGATCAAGTCGTTATCAGTCAAAATGCTGATGTGCCTACCGTAGATGCTGGAGGCGACTTAGCACTGGATTGCTCAACTACTCAGTTAACTTTATCTGGTAGCACAAGCTCAACGGGAGCATTGACCTACCTGTGGACAACAAGCGATGGTAATATCGTTTCAGATGCTACGAGTCTAAACCCTAATATCGATCAAGCAGGAACCTATACGCTCACCATAACGAATACAACTTCAGGTTGCTCTGCTCAGGATGATGTAGTGATAAGTGCGGACACGAACTTACCTGATGTTGATGCTGGTGCGGATGAGAATATTGATTGTTCAAATACCAGCTTAGTATTGAATGCTAGTACAAGCACAACAGGAGATTTAAGCTATATGTGGACAACCGCTGATGGAAGTATTGTCAGTGATGCCAACACCTTAACACCTACTATTGATGCTGCGGGCACTTATACACTAACAATTACAAACAATACCACTTCTTGTTCCAATTCTGATGTTGTGACCATTGGAGGTGACACTGTTCCACCTACGGTCGATGCAGGCAGCAACGCTGACCTGAGTTGCGCTGTTACAGAATTGGTTCTAAGTGCTACAGCAAGCGGAAGTTCAACGGACCTGTCTTATGAATGGACAACCTTAGATGGTAACATCTTGAGTGATGGAACAACATTGACGCCTACGGTAGATGCAGCAGGCACCTATGTGCTTACCGTAACGGATAATACGAATGGCTGTTCCTCCAATGATGATGTGCTTATAGGGCAAGATGCAAGCCTTCCCACAGTAAGTGCGGTCAGCTCTTCGGATATAACTTGTAGTACGAGCACGGTAACACTTACAGGGAGCAGCTCAGCCGGTGCTGCTGCGGATGTTTTATGGACGACCACGGATGGTAATATCGTATCAGGAGCTACAAGCCTCACGGCCACGGTTGATCAGGCTGGAACCTATTTGTTGACGGTCACTGATCCTGATTCGGGTTGTAGTGCTTCTTCTTCAGTTGCTGTCGCGGACCTATCCGCTTTGCCACTGGTAGAAGCAGGCACAACAGCCGAGTTAAATTGCCTACAAAGCACGCTGGTGCTTTCTGCTACGGCAACGGGCACAGCTACGGATCTAACGATAGCTTGGACGACCACCGACGGCAATATCCTAAGCGATGCGAATACGCTGACACCCACGATCGATCAAGCGGGTACCTACACCTTAAGCGTTACGGATGTGGCCACTGGCTGTGTGAATACGGATGATGTAGTGGTTTCCGAAAATACAGACACACCAACTGTTGATGCTGGCGAAGATGAAGCATTGGACTGCGGCACTAGTGAAATTCAGCTGAATGCTTCACTTAGTACATTGACTGATATAGAAATACTCTGGACAACAGTAGATGGGAATATTGCGAGTGGTGAAACAAGTCTTACGCCAACGATTACAGCAGCAGGGACCTATGTAATTACAGCAACAAACACACTAAACGCTTGTACCGCAACAGATCAACTAACGGTTTCACAGAATAGCGACATCCCTAATGTAGATGCAGGAGCAGACGCCGTATTGAACTGTATAGAGACTTCGTTGATCTTGAACGGATCTAGTAGCACGCTGGCAGATTTAACATATGCTTGGACAACAGCCGACGGGAATATTTTAGGAGGTGCGAACAGCTTGAGTCCTACAGTCGATCAAGCAGGTACCTATACTTTAACCATTACCAATACAGAGAATGATTGTTCTTCAACAGATGATGTACTCATCAGTTCAGATGAGCTTGCTCCTAATGCCGCTATTGCTGCTGCCGGGCAAATCAATTGTACAGCTACAAACATTACTTTAGACGGCTCTGCCTCTAGTACAGGTGCTAACTTTTCTTATGCCTGGACAGGACCTAGTGTATTGACGGACGGCAATGAGAATACTTTAACACCAACAGTTGATGCGCCTGGAATCTATACCCTCACCGTCACCAATACATCAAATGGCTGTAGTTCATCCGCTGATGTTGAAGTGGATCAAGATGGATCTCTGCCAGATGTGAATGCAGGTGCGGATGCAGCCTTAACTTGTGCCCTTAGCTCACTTGAATTAGAGGGAAGTAGTACTACAACAGGCAGCTTAACTTATGAGTGGACCACCTTAGATGGTAGTATCACAGGAGCTACAGATGGTTTAAGTATCACAGTGGATCAAGCAGGGACATACACATTAACAGTAGTAAATGAAGATACGGGCTGTAGCTCTGCCGATGCGGTCATTGTAACAGATGATGCCGTTTTACCAAATGTCAATGCTGGGTCTGCACAAGTAATAGATTGTGAAAATACAACGGCCACATTATCTGGTTTTACAACTACAACGGGTGACCTTAGCTATGAATGGACAACAGCTGACGGGAATGTTTTATCCGGAGCAAACAGCTTAACGCCTGAAGTAGATGCTGCTGGTACTTATACTTTAACCATTACGAATAATACAACAGCTTGTACTGATGCGGCAAGTGTGGAGGTGAGTTTGAATGCCGACCTTCCTGATGTGGAAGCTGGCGAGGATCAAACCATTAGCTGCGGAACAAGCGAAATACAATTAACTGGAAGCTCATCAAGTACAGGTGATATTAGTTTCTTATGGACGACTACTGACGGTAATATAGTTTCTGGAGAAAACGGATTGACACCTCTGGTGGATGCTGCCGGAACCTATACCTTAACCATTACTGACAATGATTCAGGATGCACCAATAGCGATATGCTTGTAGTAGATGTTGACAACACTGTACCTACCGTTGAGGCGGGCGCGGATCAAGTACTGGATTGTAATAATGCCACAATAAACCTTTCCGCGACAACGGATGCTGTTTTAGGCGATGTGGAGATTGAATGGACCACCACCGATGGGAATATCCTATCAGGTGCGGATGGCTTAGCTCCGGAGGTAGATGCGGCTGGTACCTATGTGAT
>JAHDGT010000158.1:0-4272 GCA_020631675.1 Bacteroidota bacterium | reverse complement strand
CTGCTCGAATACAGATGAACTGACCATTACTCAAGATGGTGATTTACCTGATGTGGATGCTGGAGAAGATCAAACGCTTACTTGTAATACGACCAGCCTTACTTTAAGTGCGAGTTCCACTACCGTAGGGGATCTTAGCTACGAGTGGACTAGTCCTGATGGCAATATCGTTTCAGGATCTGATACCCCTACACCAAGTATAGACGCAGCTGGAACCTATAACCTGACCATCACCAATAATACGAATGGATGTAGCGCGACCGATGCAGTGGTCGTTAGCTTGAACAATACTGCCCCTGATACAAATGCAGGTGCGGATGCGGTACTGACCTGCGCATTGACTGAGTTGGTCTTGAATGGCAGTTCAAGCTCAACAGCTACTTTATCTTACAGTTGGAGCACTACAGATGGCAACATCGTTTCTGGAGCAGATACCGCGACACCTAGCGTTAATGCCGCGGGTACTTATACACTTACCATAACAGATGATGCGAATGGCTGCTCGAATACAGATGAAGTACTCATCACTGCCGATGCTGATCTGCCTGATGTGGATGCAGGAGAAGATGTTGAATTGACATGCCTCCTAACAGCTGTTGATCTAACAGCGATGTCGACCACGCTTGGTGATGTATCTTTTGAATGGACAACCCTTGATGGAGTGATTCCCGGGGATCCGACTTCGCCATTTATTTCGGTGAGTACCCCTGGTAATTACGTGATCACCATTACCGATAATGAAACCGCTTGCAGCAATAGCGATAATGTGACGGTCACCGAAAATACCATAGCCCCTGATTTAAGTGCAGGAGCAGATATGGAATTAGACTGTACCTCACTTGAAGCAACACTTGATGCCAGTACAAGTGCCACAAGTACCGATCTAAGCATCAGCTGGTCTACAACAGATGGTGCTATACTAAGCGGAGGAGACAGTTTCACACCAATTGTCAACTTAGCAGGCACTTACACCATTACTTTAACAGACAATACTAACGGCTGCAGTACCTCAGATGAGCTTGTCGTAACAGATTGTATCGTATCCTGTGTCAACCCGCCCGCTCCATTGCTCCTCAATTCGGATCTGGTTTTCTGTACAGGCGAGTTGAATACGACCAGCTTTGAAGCCACTACGATCGCAGGAACGATCGTCAATTGGTATGATGCCGAAGTAGGAGGGAACCTCTTAGGAACAGGAGAGACCTTCTTGGCAACTGAAGCAGGCACTTATTGGGCAGAAGCAGTACAAGCAGATGATCCCGACTGTTTTAGTGAAAGAGCAGCTTTCATCATTAGCGAAGATGCGGTGAACCTTAGCGTTGAAGCAACACCCGGCACCATCACACTAGGAGAGTCAGTTATATTAAACGCAAGTGCTTCAGCCAGTTTAGGACTAACACTAAACTATGACTGGACGGCAACACCTACTGACGAAAGCTTAACGAACGGAGAAAGCACAGCAAACGTAAGTCCGCTAAACAGCACAAGCTATACCTTGATCGTAAGCGATGAATTCGGATGCACCGCCACAGCTACAACCGATGTGGAAGTGATTGTCCCTACTGAAAATGTGCTGCTATTCCCTAACGTCTTCAGTCCCAATTATGATGGGGTCAATGACCACTTCAGACCAGAAGGAGCCAACATCGCCAGCTATGACCTTCACATTCGCAACCGCTGGGGACAAGAGGTTTATCGCAGTCAAAACGCGGCTTCTTCAGCGCTAGGCTGGGACGGGTCATTTAAAGGCAAAGTACAAGAATTGGGCGTTTACGTTTACTACTGCACAGTAACCTATACCGATGGCACCCAAGAACAGCAAAAAGGCAATGTGATCCTCAAACGTTAATGAACAAAACAAAAGGCTTATGCGGTATCATTACCACATAAGCCTTTTTTCGTGTTCTATACTGGACTCGAACCAGTGACCTCTGCCCTGTCAAGGCAGCGCTCTGAACCAACTGAGCTAATAGAACCTGTTTTTAACGAGCCTGCAATTTACAGAAATAAACCAGTATAATCCAAATCATGAAGTAGTTAAAATTCATGGCGCATGCCCGCAATAAAAGGCTGACCTTCTTTCGCTGGATAGTTCTGTAGAGCAAATTCATGAATTTGCTCTACGACAAAGTGTAGGATCTAAAAAAGGGTCAGCCTTTCACTGCGGTCACCAGGCTATCCATTGCAATTCCCTGGCTGTTCGCTGCTTCGCTGGCAGGGCTAAAAATGGCTACCTCTGGGCCGCCTTTTTAGCCCGCCGCTCAGTGCGCTCCTTAGCCAGCTCATTTCCATTGCTATCCTTTGCGCGGGCAAAGGCAAAAGATCGTACTTTCGCGGCATGTCTCGACTATATTACACGCCCCCCTTCCCCGAAACACAGACCCAGATCGAATTGGACGAAGAAAGCTCTCGTCACTTGGTGAAGGTCATGCGCTCAAGAGAGGGGTTCCCGGCAGTGCTTACCGATGGGCAAGGACATAAGTTTATAGCAGAAATTACCGAGGCGAATCCTAAGCGTTGTGGCTTGTTTATTCGAGAACGAATACTAATGCCACCTCCTAAAGTTAGATTTCATTTGTATATCGCGCCGACTAAAAACAATGCTCGTTTGGAATGGTGTTTGGAGAAGTGTGTGGAGATAGGATTAACAGCTATTACACCGATCATCTGTAAACACTCTGAAAGGACAAGATTACGAGTAGACCGCTTAGAACGGATCGCCAAAGCGGCTATGATCCAATCTTATGGTTTTTATACACCTAAAGTGAATGAACCCATTGCACTTAAAGATTTACTGAACCAAGTAAGTGGGCAAAATGGTTCTAATGAGGTGCCCGTTCTGGCAGAGCAGATGTACATCGCTTATTTAGGAGATGAGACGAGACCTCTGATGCAAGCACTGCGTCAAATAAAAAGTGCTAATGATAGTGATAGGCAATTGCACATTGGCGTAATGGTGGGTCCGGAAGGTGGTTTTATGCCTGAAGAGGTAGCAAGCTGTGCTGAAAAAGGCATTCAAGCGGTTGCTTTAGGTCATACTCGCTTACGTACCGAGACCGCTGGGGTAGTAGCTTGCCATAGTGTTCGCCTATGGGCGGATGATCAAGCCGACAATTAGCAAAAACGAAATTCAAGAGAAAATGGGTCTATATCATATCACGAAGCTAAAAAGGAGTCAAATGCAGAAACCGCTTTCATTGCTATTGCTTGGCCTGCTGCTTTTTACGGTTACAAGTTTCACCTTGAATACCAATTCTTCCATCAAGTTCGGCTTGCTGAAGTATAGTGGGGGAGGGGATTGGTATGCCAATAAAGACACCTCTATTCCCAATCTGATCAAATACTGTAATCAGAACTTGGGCATGAACATCGCGCCCGAACAAGAAATCGTGGAGGTCGGTAGTCCGGATATCTTCAATATCCCATTTTTGCACATGACCGGGCATGGTAATGTGGTCTTCAACGACCAAGAAGCGGAGAATTTGAGGATCTACCTAGAAGCAGGCGGTTTCCTCCATATTGATGACAACTATGGTATGGACAAATTCGTGCGAGTCGCTATGAAAAAAGTATTTCCCGAAAGCGAATTCGTAGAGCTTCCATTCTCCCATGAGATTTTCCATCAGACCTACAAATTCCCTAGCGGATTACCAAAGGTCCACGAGCATGACGGTAAGCCTGCTCGCGGATTCGGTATCCTTCTTGAAGGGAGAGTAGTTTGTTTCTATACCGCGGAATGCGATTTAGGAGATGGCTGGGAAGATGAAGAAGTACACAACGACCCACCTGAAATCAGACAAAAGGCCCTACAGATGGGAGCTA
Organism: Bacteroidota bacterium; assembly: GCA_020631675.1. GTDB lineage: Bacteria > Bacteroidota > Bacteroidia > Chitinophagales > UBA2359 > JAHDGT01. The sequence goes on along the minus strand of JAHDGT010000158.1, from coordinate 450 downwards.
ATATCGTGGAGTACGCTTTTTCCTATTAGTACCGATCAAGCGTAGGTTTCCAAGTGTTTGTATTGTTCTTTAATGGCAGCAATGAACTCTTCTTTCAAGCGAGCGATCAGTTCGGCCGCTGGTAAAGTGTCTTTAATGGTAGCTACTCCCTGACCGGCTGACCAGATCGTTTTCCAAGCCTTGGCTTCAGAATCCAGCTCTTTTCCGAAGTCGACTTTCGTACTCTTGGTCCACATTTCTTGTGGAATGCCCGCATTGATGAGGCTTTGCTTCAAGAAGTTAGCGGGTACACCAGAAATAGCGGCCGTATATACAATATCAGCCGTACCAGCTTCAATGATCATCTGCTTATAGGCTTCGTCTGCTACGGCTTCGGTCGTATTGATGAATCGCGTGCCCATATAGGCTAAATCCGCTCCCATTTGTAGGGCAGAGGCTACATCTCTACCA
>JAHDGT010000157.1:7726-9262 GCA_020631675.1 Bacteroidota bacterium | reverse complement strand
TCATAATCTTGTCCGTTATCTGTCTCTCCAAAAACAACAAGCCTTTTGTCAGTATCGATCATTTCTTGAAGTGTAGGCCAAGGTTCGTTCAAGGCTTGAATGTGCATATAAGCCGCTAAACCTGATTCTTCGAGTTCTTCTCCTAGCAGTGCGGGAGGCAGTCCGTTCTGACATAAAAAGCTGATGACTTCATTGGGGTTGCTTTCCAGGAATTCGCGGAAATGTGCTAAAACCTGTTGTAAGGGTTGGGTACCCAATTGGGAGAAACTGTGAAAAACCAGCACTTCACCTTCTAATTCGTATATATCCAGCATGAAGGAACGCACTCCATCTTGCAATTGACGAGCAACATCGAAATGCTGATTCGGGAACAAGAAATCACCTTCGTAATTGTAGGCATTATGTGTACATAAATAGGCGACTTGGTCAAACCTTTTATCGCAATTCAGTATACTGCCGTTACATTGCGCCCTTAAAGTGTAGGTACTGAAGAAAAGTAGAAAGAAGAAACAAAAACGATACATTTGATGCGTATTTGATATTATTGCACAAATTAGATAATTTTCGGGCAATGTTACTTATCGCTCACCATCCTTCTTATGCACATGCCCTACCTGAAGGGCATCGTTTCCCGATGGAAAAGTATGAGCTATTGCCACAGCAATTGCTGTATGAAGGAACGGTAAAAAAGCAACACTTTTTTATACCCAGCCCATTGTCGGAAGCCAATATTCTCTTGACGCATGATAAAGGGTATTGGCGGAAACTACAGGACTTATCCTTAACAAGACGAGAAGAAAGGGCAACTGGTTTTCCGCTTTCTACTGAATTAGTTCAGCGTGAGATCATTATCGCACAGGGCACTTTGGATGGTGCAATACAGGTGCTCAAACATGGTGGTGTGGCTTTGAACATTGCAGGAGGTACACATCATGCCTTCGCGGATCATGGAGAAGGCTTTTGTTTGTTGAATGATATCGCGATCTCAGCTAATTACGTATTGCAGTATGATTTGTGTTGCAAAGTAATGGTGGTTGACTTAGATGTTCATCAAGGGAATGGAACCGCTAAATTGTTCGAGGGGGATGATCGAGTGTTTACTTTTAGTATGCATGGAGCGAATAACTACCCATTGCGAAAAGAACAATCGGATTTGGATATAGGATTGCCGGATAAAACGGGGGATGAGGTATACCTGCGTATTTTGAAAACTCAATTAGAAACTTTGCTGAGTGAGCAAGAACCTGACTTAGTGATTTATCAGTCGGGGGTAGATGTTTTAGCTTCGGATAAATTGGGTAGATTAGGGCTTAGTATACAAGGCTGTAAGGAAAGGGATCAGTTGGTGTTTGAGGCTTGCTTTAAAGACCAGATTCCTATGGTGGTAGTAATGGGCGGGGGCTATTCGCCTAAGATATCCACTATCATTGAGGCGCATGCGAATACGTTCAGGATCGCTGCTTCTTATTGTTCATAGAAGTAGCTAAGTTTCTTGTAAGGGTACATTTTTGCTGACCACAAAGAATGAAGAACACT
>JAHDGT010000157.1:0-7626 GCA_020631675.1 Bacteroidota bacterium | reverse complement strand
TGAACAAGCTATTGTATTTAATAGTTAGTAAGGTAGGTCACTACCAAAAATCCAATAAAATGAAAATTCTTAGGCTATTTGATAGAACACCATCAGGTATTTTGTGTGTATTCTTCTTCGTACTTGTTTTAAGTTCTTGTGCTCGTCCGCAACCTGTGCAACCTTCAAATAAAGAAGCTTTACTTAATACTTCTGCCGCAGAAGCAGCAGTAAAAAGCACTCAGCAAGAGATAGAGCTGCCCTTTGAAAAAGTAAAGAAATCTGAAGCCGATTGGAAGTCGCAATTAAGCAAAGAACAGTATTATGTCACTCGCCAGAAAGGAACGGAAAGACCATTTACGGGAGATTATTGGGACAATAAAGCGAAGGGGGTTTACAATTGTATTTGCTGTGCATTACCGCTATTTACTTCTAAGACTAAGTTTAAGAGCGGAACAGGATGGCCAAGTTTCTACGAGCCGATCGAAGCGGTAAATGTAGGTGAAGTAGATGATTCCAGTCATGGTATGCGGCGTGTGGAGGTTGTATGCAACAGATGTGATGCACATTTAGGGCATGTATTCGAAGATGGGCCTAAGCCCACGGGTTTGAGGTATTGTATCAATTCCGCTTCGCTAAGCTTTGAAGGAGAGTAATTGAGGTAGTTTAGGTTGCTTAATTTCAAATTCAGCTAACATTTATTTAGCTGACTTGGTTTTTTCTTTCTTTACCTTTGCAAGTCTATGAAAAAAGCGGAAGTAAAGGGAAGTTCTTATCCGATCTGGCATCCTTATACACAAATGTATACGCATGAGCCACCTATTAAGATCGTTAAGGGGGATGGAACAACATTATATACAGAAGCAGGAGATCGCTTTATCGATGCGATTTCTTCTTGGTGGGTGAACATACATGGGCATGCACATCCTTATGTAGCAAAAAAAATCTATGAGCAGGCTTCTAGTTTGGAGCATGTGATATTTGCTGGATTCACACACGATCCCGCCCAAGATCTTTGTCAGAAACTATTAAAGATCTTACCAGACAATCAAGCCTATTTTTTCTTTTCTGATAATGGCTCTACCGCTGTGGAGGTAGGCTTGAAAATGGCCTTTCAATATTTCTACAATAGGGGAGAAGCCGAAAAGCGCAATAAGGTGATCGCTTTTCATGATGCGTATCATGGGGATACCTTTGGTGCGATGTCTGTAAGTGGTCGTTCTGCCTTTACGGATCCTTTTTCCAAGTATTTATTCGATGTGGAGTATTTGCCCTTGCCTTTGGGTGAAAACAAGTCTACTTGTTTCGAGCAATTGGAGCGTTTGGTGGCAACACAGGAAGTTGCTGCTTTCATATTCGAGCCATTGGTACAGGGAGCTGGTGGAATGAATATGTACGCACCAGAAGATCTGGATCGAATGATAGCGATCTGCCAGTCGAATGATGTGATCTGCATAGCAGATGAGGTGATGACCGGATTTGGTAGAACAGGTAAGTACTTCGCCAGTTTGTATTTAGAAAATCAGCCCGATATCATGTGCTTGTCAAAAGGACTAACGGCTGGATTCCTACCGATGAGTCTGACCACTTGTACACCCCAAATTTACGAGGCTTTCCTAAGTGAAGATAAGCTCAAGACTTTCTTTCACGGGCATTCCTATACCGCTAACCCGATTGCTTGTGCCGCGGCTATTGCGAGCTATGAGATACTGACTGATCCGGCATATCAGAACCGTATTCAGGAGATTTGTGACCAGCAAGCTGCTTTTAAAGCGGAAATGGCAGAACATGCTTCCATTAAAAATACGAGAGTCAGAGGTACTATTGTTGCCTTGGAGTTCCAAACAGGAGAGGAGACGGGATATTTGAATAATAAACGGGATCAGATATACAATTTTTGTTTAGAGCGAGGGGTTTTACTTCGACCTTTAGGAAATGTATTGTACTGTATGCCACCTTATTGTATTAGTGATGAAGAGCTGAAAAAAGTACATGATTGTATGAGAGAGCTTGCCGACCAGTGGACAGCAGCTATATTCAAGCAAACTGTGAAATCATGAATGAGCAAAAGTCAGTCATTAGAAAAACCATCCATAGACCGCCTAGCCTTTCTAAAAGAAAGCGGAATGACCACATCAATCCTTGGATGATTTGGACAGGCAGGTACTTCTTTTCCTTTGCGGGTAGAATTTTGCCTTCTCTTATGGCCAAGAGAGCTTGGAAGGTCTTCACTACCCCCTTGTTGAAGCAGCAAGATGATAGCCTGAAGATCTTTGAATCCGCCAAGCAATTTAAGATCGAGGCTAGGGGTTTTTCTCTTCAAGCCTATAAATGGAATGAAGGTGCGCCCAAAACAGTTCTTGTGCTACATGGCTGGGAGTTAAGTGCGATGAAAATGAGGAGAGTGATAGAACCCTTGATCAAAGCGGGCTTTGAAGTTATCGCTATAGATGCTCCTGCGCATGGCTATTCTACAGGTAAGCAGACCAATGCGCCTCATTTTGCTTGGGTATTGGAAGACGCGCTATGGGATTTAGAAGATGTGGATCATATTGTAGGTTATTCTTTCGGTGGGATCGCAGCAGCTATCTTATTACAAGAAGCGGAGATTTTTATTGAAAAATTGGTGTTAATGGGAACACCGACAAGTATGGAGAAAGTCATTCTCCGGTTTCAACGGTTTTTATGGTTACCAGATAATCTGGTGAAGAAAATCATACAGTTACCTACTTCTTGGGATAAAGACAGAAAGTATACAGATTTCAGGGTTGATCTAAATCGATTAAAAGATAGCACTAATGAAGTTTTGATCGTTCACGATGTCCATGATGACATTGTACCTTTTTCCGATGCTGAAGAAACATTGGCAAGAGGGGGGAACCGAAAGGCGCATTTGTTCTCAACTGAAAACTTTGGACATCATAGTATTATCAGAGATAAAAAAGTAGTGCTACCAGTTATTGAATTTTTAGCCGGATAATGGAGGGTGATCTAATTATTGTCCAAATTTTGACACTTAGGCTATACCGACCTAATCTTTTTTCTAAGTTGTTTGTCTAAGAACGAGTAACAGCCGACAGGAAGAACCGTCTTTTTGATCTTAGCGTATGCAAATGTCGGGATTTATACAATCTCGTTCTGACTACTGGTCTTTATTTGCAATTAACAGATTCAAAAGGTTTTCATTTAGTTCAGGCTTTTTTCAAAGACAATAATCAACCAATCACTTTATTTATGTTGAACAAAAAAGTATTTTTTTCCGCAGCTATGTTGCTTACAATGATTTCCGTATTCGCAGCATCAACTTTCCGAATCAATACGGCACAATCTGTAGCTAGTTTTACAATTGGCGGCCCGTTTTATACGACTGTAGAGGGTAAGTTTGAAAGCGGTGTAACGGGTACGATCACTTTTGATGCTAATGATTTAAGTACAGCTAACATTTCAGCTTCAGTGGATGTGGCTACGATCAGTACGGGTATCAATATGAGAGATAAGCACTTGCGTAACAAAACAGAGTTTTTCGAGGCGGATCTTTACCCTACTATTTCTTTCAGTGCGACTAATGTAAGTCAAGCAAAAGGAGGCTATGTAGCTACAGGTGATTTCACAATGAAAGATGTGACCAAGCAGGTATCAGTGCCTTTTACTTTTGAGAATAATGTTTTCAAGGGCGACTTTAAAATAGACCGCACCCAATTTGGTCAGGGTGCTTCCACAGGAGTTGGTGATGAGGTGAGTATCCACTTCGAAATTCCTGTTCAATAACATCAAGCGTTTAGTGTAGGGGATGTCTTCTTTATAGAGGCATTCCCTATTTTTGTTTTTATAACCTCCAACTGAATGATGTACTCAAATTGCAGCCTATTCAAGCATTGCGAAGGTTTGAGTGAAGTTCTTCCATCCAAAATTGTCTATACATGAAAAAGCAAATGTTCTATAGCGTGTTTAGTATGCTGATCACGCTTTTATTTTTAATGGGAAACAGCCAAGACGCGCAAGCGCAACTGGGAACGGCTAACGGATTTGATAAAAATCATCATTTCGGAATCGCAGCGGGTGTCGGATCAGGTGCAGCTTATAGCTTAGGCTGGACGCACTTTTATGGAATTGGTAAGAATAAAAATTTCCGAGTAGGTTATGGTTTGCGGTATACGGGTTATAGTGGCAAGAATAAAAACTATATCACTGCTCCATTTAACCTTACTAAAGAAGGAGATGCCTTTTTAGATACCTTAAGCATGTCCAAAGCGGGTATGTCGAACATCGCGATCAATCTGAACTTGAAGTTACGGGTGAAAGAGAAGTATGAAGTTGGCTTCAACATTGATGCACTGGGTGTGACTTTCGGTGGTGAGAAAGATGGTATATTCTATAGCTCGGATGACGATGCTTTGAATGCGACAACCCAAGCTGCCAAACCTACTCCGGTAACTTTATTACTGATAGGAGATAATGATCGCGGTATGATCAATTCTGAATTCTGGCTGGGGTACTTTTTAAATGATAACTTCCAGGCACGCGTAGGGTATAACTATTTATTCTCTGAATACACTACTAATAATACACTGACGAACGATAACGACCGCTTTAGACATAAAGCTGGCCTAATTTTCGTAGGTATTAATTGGATACCTAATAGAAACTAGGTAGCTACCTCAGTACCTGACATAATAATGTTAGATCGAAGTTCTAACTAAATGCGCCCATTCTTAGCATGGAATCATGCTTTGAATGGGTTTTTTGTGTTTAATGCATTGTACTCAGGAAGAACGTTTAAAGATTTGAAACGCTGTTCAGATAGATTGACTTCATAAGCGAAATGCTGTATGCCATTGGTCACATATAGAAATGGAACTTGTAGCACCAGATTGTAACGACCAATTTGCTCTAAGGTTTTTTGTGTGATGGGAACACTCGCCGCTTTGCATTCAATGATCATTTTAGGAGCACCAGATTTACTGAATACGACAATGTCGCAGCGTTTCGACATGCCATTCAGGTGGATGCCGTGTTCTGAGGCGATCATTGATTTTGGATACTTCAATTCATTGAGTAAGTATAACAAACAGTTTTGCCGTACTTCTTCTTCAGGTGTTAGTACCAACCATTTTTTTCTGATCAAGCATTTGACCTGCTTTTTGCCTGCTTCTTCTCGAATTTCTATGCTATACCCGGACATGGTGCTTGCAGTTTTTTCATCAGACCCAATCAGGATCCATATCCACGGTTTCTTTTTCTTTATAAGACACCCAGTCTATACCCTTTTTCAGCAGGTCTAAGGTTTGTTGTTCATCAGAGTCTATAGGAGCTTGGTGATTGTAGACCCAAGCAGCTTGAGGAGGCAAGCTCATCAATATACTTTCCGTTCTGCCATCAGTGTCTAAACCGAATTTCGTGCCTTTGTCGTATACCAAGTTAAATTCTACATACCTGCTTCTACGCAACATCTGCCAGTCGATCTGCTCAGGGGTGAAGTCGGCGGTTTTATATAAACTGGTAAAGTACTTGTAAATAGGGACAAAGGTTTTCCCCACATCCACTACGAATTTAAAACGAGCGTCAAAGTCGAAGCCCTCTTGATCTGATAAACGGTCAAAGAAAATACCACCAATGCCTCGGGTTTCTTTGCGGTGATTAATGTAGAAATAATCATCTGCCCATTTCTTGAAAGCAGGGTAGTAAGCCCAGTGGTGGCGGTCGCAGGTTTCTTTTAAAAAGCGGTGGAAAATATGCGCGTCCTGAGGTACGATATAGTGCGGAGTCAAGTCGATTCCTCCTCCGAACCACCAGGTGCCATTCGTCATTTCGAAGTAGCGGATGTTCATATGGATGATCGGCATTAACGGACTATCAGGGTGTAGTACGATAGATACGCCGGTAGCGAAAAACTGGCCTGCTTCATCCGGCAGCTTCAGTGCGCTTTTGATTTTTTCAGGCAACTCCCCATGCACAGCGGAGAAGTTCACTCCACCCTTTTCGATCAAATCACCTTCTTGGATGATTCGGGTTTTACCACCTCCACCACCTGGTCTGCTCCATTGATCCTCAACGAATTTTGCCTTGCCATCCAAGTCTTCTAAGGCTCTGCAAATTTTATCTTGAAGCCGCTGAAATCTATTGGATACTTCTAACTGACGTGTACTCATAGTTGTATTATTTCATCGACTCTTGATAACATTCCTGATTCCACTTTGACTGGTCGTCATAGGCTTCACGAGCATGAATGGGTTCGTAATAGTACTGGATCCTTTCCAAAAAACACTCGCAATATTTCAATCCGTCAATATCTGTCACACTCGCCATCATTTGCGCGCAATAACCGATCTGGAAATCCATTTCCTGGCTGGTCCATCCGTCCGGACGTACCACGGTTATGCCCTTCTCCGAGCGAAGGATTTTTTTGCCGGTCTTTGTAGTGATGTACTTTGATGGGGCTGCTGTTGCTTGTGCGGCTGCTTCTTTTTGAGGCTGTTTTGTTCTGGGGCTATCTGAGCCACAGTAGTAAAACAAAGCGCTGAAAGCCGCGATCGTACAAAACATCAATAGGTAACGCGATAACTGATGCATGAGGCGATTATTTTTCGCGAATATAGTTATTCAGGAGTAAGTATAGCCCCACAAGAGCATTCCCTATCGCTTACTGATTTTATTATTAGAAATGGCTCGCTGTCGGCTACATTTGAACCTGCCGGATTCGAAGACTCTTTTTCGCGAATGTTTCGTATTTCTGCCTTGCACTCTTTTGCGCCACATACGCCAGCTGCTGAGTTTCATCTCTGAGCGCATGATCTTGATCACATCTTTTTCAGGAACACCGAATTGCGCCTTTATCGCGTCAAAAGTTGTTCGATCCTCCCAAGCCATTTCCACGATCCGGTCAATGTCTCTCGGTGTCAGATTGTATTTCTTATACAGTTTAGTGCTCATAATACTTTCCTCTGTTTTTTTCGCGACGAATTCCTGTTGCGCCTGCATCTTTCGCTACAATATTTCACCTCTTCCCAATTCTTAGCCCATTTTTTGCGCCAAGAGAAGGGCTTTTCACAATTCAAGCATAGCTTAAATGGCAGGTCGCTTTTTTTTCTTGTTTTCATTTGAATCAACTATAATCCAAACAGGCTAGGAAAGGGAATGTTCATGATCTTCTCCGCAAGAGGGCAGCTTCTATAGAATGAAGGGTTTTTTCATCAGGGCACGTTAACGCAATAAAAGTCTTAGTCTATTGCATTGAAGCTCATAAGCACTCAAGAGATAAGGTATACCTATCGTATTTGATTCTATTTTTGGTGGCATCAGCCTTTTACTGCGTTAAACAGGCTATCCGTTGCAATTCGGGGGCTGTTCGCTGCTTCGCTGGCAGGGCTAAAAATGGCTACCTCTGGGCCGCCTTTTTAGCCCGCCGCTCAGTGCGCTCCTTAGCCCCCTCATTTCCACTCCTATCCTTCGTGCGAGGAGGATTGTTCGTATGCAAGTTTACACTTTATAGGTCTCGTTTTAAAGGAATGTATTATTTTCAAACCGATTTTATTAGCTATTAGCTGAATGGAGGCACTCTGCTTTGCTTTTGCTACAAAATACCCCTCTTGCCCGCGCAAGGGATAGGAGTGGTAATGAAGCCGCTGAATGCGCCCTGTTTGGCGGCGT
>JAHDGT010000625.1 GCA_020631675.1 Bacteroidota bacterium | reverse complement strand
TTGCGGTTTATTTAAATATGCACACAACACATGAGCGATACCAACCCATCCAATAAAGAAAAACTAATCCTGGTCGTCAACGACGACGGCATCACCGCCAAAGGCATCCGCGCCCTCGTAGAAGCCGCCCAGCAATACGGCAAAGTAGTCGTAGTAGCCCCCGACGGGCCACAATCCGCTATGGGGCATGCCATCACGATCAGCAAGCCCCTGCGCCTATCCAAAGTGCGGGTGTTCGAGGATCTGGGCGTAGAAGGCTATGCCTGTACAGGTACACCTGTAGACTGCGTAAAGCTGGCTTTAGATAAGGTCTTGGATCGCATGCCCGATTACTGCTTCAGCGGCATCAATCACGGTTCCAACTCCTCCTTGAATGTGATCTACTCCGGTACCATGTCAGCCGCGATGGAAGCCGCGATGGACGGGGTGAACGCCATCGGCTTTTCGCTATTGAATTTTAGCTCCAATGCTGATTTCACAGCAGCCAAAGAAGCCGTACATCTGGTCATGGAAAAAGTCATACAACACGGCATGCCCGAGAACCGTTTACTGAATGTCAATATCCCGAATGTGGAGCCAGGAGGCTTTGAGGGCTTGCGGGTGTGCTATCAAGCCCACGCCAAATGGGAACAAGGCTACGATGAGCGCACTGATCCAGTAGGCAGAAAGTACTACTGGCTAACCGGCATCTTCAGCAATTTAGATGATGGTGAACATGCGGATCTCAATGTGCTCAAACAAAACTACATCTCCGTAGTGCCCGTCATGTGGGATCTAACCGCCCACAAAGCCGCCAAAGAGCTACGAGAGAAATGGGGGTAAAATAAATCGAAAAATGTAGGGGCGACCCTTGTGGTCGCCCTTAATCGAATTGACCATAAATCACCTTGTAGGGGAGGACCCATGTGTCCTCCCGCCCACAGCAGACAAAATTTGCTAATGCTATATTTTATAGTCTGAAAAGACTCAGGCAGTTCAGATGAAAAACTTTAAACTACCTCACTGATAAAAAGTGTAAATAGAAATGAATAAGCAACCCATATATCGTTCCATACTTGTTCTTGCATTTTTATGCACAATAGCCCTCCTAACCGCTTGCGGCACGCCCAGCCTCTTTGACGACAACCAATCCGTTGCCGATCAAAAATGGACTTATGCAGATGTGAAAAGCTTTGAGGTGGATATTGAAAATACAGAAGCGAAATACGACCTATATCTGAATGTGCGCAATACCAATGCTTACCCTTACAGCAACCTATGGGTCAGCATCGCCACCACCTACCCCGATAGCACTAAAACAGATGATCCCGCACAAGTCGTATTAGCAGACAAAGAAGGCAATTGGAAAGGCAGTGGCTTCGGTGATCTACACAGCCACCAGATTTTAATACAACAAGGAGCGAAATTCCCCCAAGCAGGCATCTACAAATTTGACGTCACCCAACACATGCGCCACGAAACGCTAGAAGGAATTTCTGATGTTGGATTGCG
>JAHDGT010000156.1 GCA_020631675.1 Bacteroidota bacterium | reverse complement strand
TTGTAAGCCTGCCAGTGAACCCACAGGCAGGGTGCTTAATTTAACGGATAGCCCGACCCCGCAGCTCGCGGAGGGGGCACGCCCAAGGAACTATACACAAAGTTAGAAAAGGATGTTGAACATTAAGATCAGAAAAGCGGAAAGCGAGTCAGATTTTCAAGCGGCGCATGCTTTGATCGCTGAGTTGGCTGCTTTTGAGGAAGCGGCAGAGGAGGTGGAATTACCGCTTGGAGAATTTATGGAAGATGGTAAAGGTGATCTGCCTCTTTATCAGTTGTTTGTGGCTGAGGTGTTAAAGGTAGGGGAGACGCAGGCTCAAATAGTGGGTATGGCACTTTGTTATTTCATTTACTCTACCTGGAAGGGAAAGATTTTGTATTTGGATGATTTAGTGGTCACGGAAGCCTACCGGAAAAATGGTATTGGCAGGTTGTTGGTGGATGAGGTGATGGCTTATGCGAAGCGGTATGAAGTACGGCAGGTGCGTTGGCATGTGTTGGATTGGAATACGCCTGCTGTTGAATTCTATAAACAACTGGGTATGCGCTTAGAAGAAGAGTGGGTGACCTGCAAATTCAATGGACAACAAGTGATGGATTATAAGGCTAAAAAGCCCAACTCATAGGAGTTAGGCTTTTGTCGGCTATTGAAGTTGAACAAGAGAAACGGTCTAAGAAAACTCTTGTTCTATCATATTGTTGAACTCGTACTTATGCGAATTTTCTTCTAGTAGGAACGATTGCCGGACTTACGACTTGTGCATATCGACCTAATTCCTGTTGTCTGTGTTCATTGGGACACATCACGGTTTTAGAACGTTTCAAACTGGAAATTCTGTATTGCATGTTCGCATCGATATAAGCGTAAATGGTGTGCTTAGGTGCGATGGTGATGTAACCATAGAATTGCAGTTTTTGCGATGCTTGTTTCTTCTTTACAGCATTAGCACTTGAAGTGGAAGTAGGGGTAGCTTGTACGAACAATCCAGGTTCGATCACTTCTGTAGAATAAACCTGTAGCAAATACTTTCCGGGTTCTAAACCGTTGACGATGTATAAATGCTGCGGGTCATCGTAGACCACATCATTCAAACTTAGCGTGAAAGCCTCTTGTGATTGTAATTGTAAATAAAGGGTTGATGCCGAGAATGAAGCATTGTTAGTTACACCTGCTTCTGGTTTCGCTATCATGTTTAGCGAACCTAACAGTAGAAAGCAGATAAGAAGGAAAGGGAGTACTTTCATAGTAATGCTGGTGTTGTCTGATTAAACAATGGTGCAGCAAAGGCGATTTGGTTGTTGTACACTACTAAATTCAGGGTGATTTTTTTAAGTCAATGTTCGTGCCAAAATGAAAGGTACGCTTGTAAAAATCTATTATACAATGGTTTATGTTCTAGGTATAAATACTAGTCAATTAATTGTATAGTCAAGTATTTTACATGAATTTGGAGCTGTTATGAGCAAAGCGAATTGAGGGTGTTTTGTTGTTTGATGAGTGGGTATAGTGCATGTATATTTATAGTTAAGTATCTGGACAAAAGTAAGCGTATAGCTTAAGGCGCAGCTATTTTAGTTGTAGCCAAGGCATGAAAAACGAGGTATAGCAGCGCTAAATGAGGCTTTTCATAACGCAGGATACGGCTAAAAGAGCAAGTCAGAAGCAACGATTATTTTTGTCCGGGTACTTAAAGCCTTGATGCTTAACTTTGTCTGAGACTTCATATACTGTTGATGACCTAAATTGTGTCAATTGCGTTATTGAAGTAGTTTGTTGGGCACTCAATTTTTTAAGAGCAGATTTTAATGATACCAGAAAGAACAGTACAACAGATCATCGAGACCGCTCAGGTAGAGGAGGTGGTAGGTGATTTTGTTTCCTTGAAGAAAAAAGGAAGCAATTATATGGCGTGCTGTCCTTTTCACAATGAGAAGACACCCTCATTCAGTGTGTCTCCGTCTAAGGGTATATACAAGTGTTTTGGCTGTGGGGAAGCTGGCAATAGTGTGAAGTTTCTAATGGAGCACGAGCAGATGAGTTTTCCGGACGCGCTGCGCTATTTGGCCAAGAAATACAATATTGAAATAGAGGAGATAGAAACCGAGGAAGGGAAACAGGATAGGCAAGTTAGAGAGAGCTTGATGATCGTGAATCAGTTCGCCTTGTCTCATTTTAAGGATAATCTATTTAAGGAAGACGAGGGTAGGAGTGTGGCACTATCTTATTTCCGTTCTAGAGGTTTTACCGAAGATATCATTCAGAAGTTCGAGCTGGGTTACAGTTTAGAATCGGGTAGAGGATTGTTGAAATCAGCGGAGGAAAAAGCCTATAATATTGATTTAGCGAAGGAGCTTGGACTGGTCAGAGAAAGAGAGGGGCGTAAATACGATTTTTTCAGGGGGCGGGTCATGTTCACCATTCACAATTTGAGTGGTAAGCCCATTGCTTTTGCAGGAAGGACACTGTCTAATGATAAAAAGCAGCCGAAGTACATTAATTCCCCTGAAACGGAATTGTACAATAAGAGCCAGGTCTTGTACGGCATGCACTTGGCGAAAAGAGGGATAAGGAAAGCCGACAACTGCTTTTTAGTGGAAGGCTATACGGATGTGATCTCCTTACATCAGGCGGGCATTGAAAATGTGGTCGCGGCAAGTGGTACTTCTTTAACAGAGGGGCAGATTCGTTTAGTTAAGCGGTATAGCCCGAACATCACTTTACTATTTGATGGAGATGCTGCGGGGGTTAAGGCGGCACTAAGAGGGGTGGATCTGGTTTTAGAGCAGGGCTTGAATGTGAAAGTGGTGTTATTACCAGAGGGCGAAGACCCTGATTCCTTTGTTCGGGCACAGGGAAAGAGTGGCTTTGACGATTATATTTCTAAAGAAGCCAAGGACTTCATTTTCTTCAAGGCGGGCTTGTTACTGGAAGAAGCAGCGAATGACCCCATTCAAAGGGCTAAAGCCATAAAGGAGGTGATTCGTACGCTGAGTAAGATACCAGATGCGATACAACGTTCTTTATATGTGCGGGAGTGTGCGAGACTGCTACAAACCAGTGAGCAGTTGATCATTGAAGAGATGAATAAGCTAAAAGCGGCTGAGCTTAAAAAGAAACAGGCTGTAGCCGACCGTCGTCGCATTCAAGTGGAACGGGCTAAAACTCGTCCATTAAATGAGGCTAATATCGATGATGCGAATTTCGCTTTAATGCAATTGGAGTCGGATGCATATGAACATTTTGAGGAAGATGCTAGTGGGTTTGTACACAGGATAGAGCACGAACAAGATAAGTTTTCCAATGGTGGTCGTGCTGCTGAAGGTCCGAGCATTGCCAAGCGACCAACGGGAATTGATCATTGCGAGAAGGAATTGATACGGGTGTTATTAGAACATGGAGACAAAGCAATGGGACTTGAGGAAGATCCCGAAGAATTAGTAGCGGTGCATATCATCACTGAAATTGAAGAAATTCCATTTCAAAATGCCGACTTTAAAACGATCGTTGGTTTGTATGTGGCGGAACTGGAGGAAGGAAAGATTCCGAATGTGAATTATTTTCTACATCAAGTAGAAGGCCGTATCAATAAACTAGTGATCGATCTATTGGCCAGCCCTTATGAATTGAGTCATAATTGGGAGAAGAAGCATGGCATCTTCTTACGTGGGGGAGCAAAGCGATATCAATTGGAAGTGGGGTATTTGCTGAATAACTATAAGTTGAAAAAGGTGAATCAAATGATCGATGAGAACGCTCGTGTCATACAATCCAGTGAAGATGCTAAAGAACAACAAACCCTTCTTGAAGCACATCTCCGCTTACTGGCTTGGAAAAAAGAACTATCAGCTAAGCTGAATATGGATATTGTCAGGTAAGGGTAAAAAAGAAAGGGGATACGATTTCGTATCCCCTTTCTTTTTTACAGTAGTCTTTTTTAGCTAAAAATAGCTTGTACTTTTTGCGCAGCTTCTTTTAATAAAATCGCACTTTCTACTTTTAATCCACTTTCGTCAATGATCTTCTTAGCGATCTCTGCATTGGTACCTTGTAGACGCACGATGATGGGAACTTTGATTTGGTCACCCATGTTCTTATAGGCTTCTACCACACCATTCGCCACACGATCACAACGTACAATACCCCCGAAGATATTCACCAAGATGGCTTTTACATTCGGGTCTTGTAAGATCAAACGGAAACCCGCCTCAACGGTCTCAGCACTTGCTTTACCACCAACATCCAAGAAGTTAGCAGGTGATCCACCAGAAAGCTTAATGATGTCCATGGTTGCCATAGCAAGACCAGCACCATTCACCATACAGCCTACATTACCGTCTAATTTCACGTAGTTCAAGCCGTATTCCCCAGCTTCAACTTCAGTAGGATCCTCTTCATGTATATCTCGCATTTCCGCTAAATCCTTATGGCGGAACAACGCAGAGTTATCAAGACTCATTTTTGAATCTACAGCAACGATCTTGTCATCACTGGTCTTCAATAATGGGTTGATCTCTACCAGAGAAGCATCAGATTGCTCGTAAGCATGGTATAGTTTGCTCACTACCTTCACCATGTTTTTGAAAGCAGTACCGCTCAAACCTAAGTTGAAAGCGATTTTACGAGCTTGGTAAGGCATTAAGCTGGCACCTGGCTGTACCCACTCTTTGTGTACTAAATGCGGCGTTTCTTCTGCAACTTGCTCAATGTCCATTCCCCCTTCGGTAGAATAGATGATCGCATTACAACCTTTAGAGCGATCCATTAAGATACTCATGTAGAATTCTTTTGGCTCGCTATCACCAGGATAGTACATATCCTCGGCGATTAAAATCTTGCGCACCAATTTTCCTTCCGCACTGGTCTGAGGCGTGATCAAGTGCATGCCCAAAATATTACTGGCATGCTCTTTCAACTCGTCCATGCTCTTTGCCAACTTCACCCCACCGCCTTTACCGCGACCACCAGCGTGAATCTGTGCTTTGACGATCATCCAGCTGGTGCCAGTCTCTTCTTGCAAAGCTTTTGCTTGTTCAACAGCTTCCTCAACTGTACTGGCTACCTTTCCTCTTTGAATAGGTACTCCATAGCTGTTTAGCGTCTCTTTAGCTTGATATTCGTGTAAATTCATGTTTTCTCAGTTGTGAAGACTTGCTCAAAAATCGCACAAAATTAGCGTTTTCATTCACCTTATCCAAAGTGTTTTTTTATGAAGTTCATGTAAGTACCCAGACAAAAGTATGCGTGTAGCTCAAGGCGCAGCTATTTTAGCGGTGATCAAGGCATGAAAAACGAGCAAGGACTCTGCTAAATGAGGCTTTTCATAAGGCAGGATACAGCTAAAAGAGTAAGTCAGGAGCAGCAATTATTTTGGACCAGATAATTAAAGCACATTTATGACTGTGGACAGAATCTTATTAAATGTATTTTTGCAGAGATCGTTATACCTGAGAAATCACCCCGAGATTGCTGGCCAAATAAAATTTAAATTTTCAGTGCAAGAAAATAAATTACAGCCATTAAAGACTTCTGCCCCAAACGAATCTTCTGTATCTGATAGCGACTTTTTAGATGTTGTTCTCGAACAGTTGCGTTTGATCGCCAGTAGAGGGGAGGAGGATACTTCAATTCATGACGATAAAGCGTCTACTTTTGCTTATTCGGAAAAGCAAATGAGCGTCTTGAAGGCACTGCAAAACTTGGAAGGCGACCAGAAGAAACGAATTGAAGAGATCGATAATAAGAACAAAGAGCTGATGCATTTCAGCTACATCGCTTCTCATGACCTCCAAGAGCCACTGCGAACCATAACCAGCTTTTCTAAGTTGTTAGCCTTAGAGAGCAAGCGTGAGCTGAGTGAGGACGGTAAAGAATACTTGGATTTTATTGTCCAAGCAGCTGACCGAATGAAATTGCTGATACAAGAGTTATTGGATTATTCTCGTATCGGTAAAAATAAGAGTTTATCAATGGTGGATTGCAACTTCATCATTGAACACCTTAGTGTTGATCTAGCAGCTATCATTTCTTCAAAAGGTGCTACTATTGAAGTAGGCGATCTACCAGAAGTAGAAGGTTTTTTCTTAGAGATAAGGCAGCTTTTTCAGAACCTTATCTCTAATGCACTCAAATTCTCTAGTCCTGAAGTACCTCCGGTCATTCGCATCGGTGTAGAGAAAACCGCAGAGGCTTGGCTATTCCATGTCGCTGATAATGGAATAGGTATAGCAGATAAACACAAAGAGCGTATCTTTCAAATATTCCAACGCTTGCACCACAAAAGAGAGTACGAAGGCTCTGGTATCGGATTGGCCTACTGTAAAAAGATAGTTGAGCTACATGGCGGTAAGATATGGGTGGAGTCTGAACTAAATAAAGGAGCTGTTTTCTATTTTACCATTCCCTTTGAAGTTGCTCAAATTAAATCGGTATGAAAAAATTAAATTGCATCCTGTTAATTGACGATGATGAGCCAACCAACTTTTGGAATGAACGACTCATTGAAAAATCGAATTGTGCGGAGACAGTAGTCATATGTGAAGATGGGAAAGAAGGTTTGGATTATATCAATTCTTGTATTGAGAATCAAGAGCCATTACCTGATCTGATCTTTTTAGATCTTAACATGCCCGGTATGAACGGCTGGGAATTTTTGGAAGAGTATAAAACGCTGGATGAATCTTTAAAAGATAATCCGCTATTGATCATGCTGACCACCTCACTCAATCCGGATGACCAAGAAAGAATGGAGCAGATGAATGAAGTCAGCGGCTTCATCAATAAACCTTTTTCCATCGAAGCAATGAAAGAGGTATTGAACAAGCATTTTCAAGACTAAGCATCAATCGCTCTGATTAGAAGCTCCGATCTTTAATGACCAACTTATACGCCAAACCCGCTTGGGCATTGGGCGTAATACGATCCAATAGTATTGTTGATTGAATAGGTTGTCAATTTGAAAGTGGAGGTAACTATTGTACTTGTTTGTCCCTTTACCGAATAGAATAGATTTGCCCAGACCAACTTGCGCGACATGATTCGGGGATAAATACAAACTATTGTCGCTGGTGTAAAAACGTTTCCCGTATACGGTGCTCGTCCATTCCAGGTCAAAGCCCCGCCAACTCAATTGAATCATGCTGTTAAGCTGATGTAATGGCACATAGATCAGTTGATGACCGCTGCCCTTTTCACGAGTTCTATTGAATGCGTAACTATTATTCAATCGCCAAGAAAGAAAATTTTTGCTTCCTTTTTTTTGCTTGCCAATTTGTAAGCCCAGTTCACCACCGCCAGATAATACCCGCTCTAGATTCTGTAAACTCGGCAGCCAAACGATCCAGTCATTCACCCTTTTCCAATAGGCATCCAAGTCTAAGCGGAAATACAAATTTTTGTTTCGCAGCACGCCTGATATTTTCCAGCCTAACTCAAACTGTAACGCTCGTTCGGGTAAAATATCCGGATCACCATAAGGTTGCCAATAACGTTCATTAAAAGTTGGATACCTGAAATCACGCGCTATAGCTGCATGAACATGCCCCCGCCAGCTCAATTCCGAAGGACTGATTCCCCATAGTATTTGTAGAGAAGGGGTGTAGGGTGCCCATCTATCGTCAATATACAATTGGCGAGATAAAAGGTTGATTTCCAAGTTGCTAAGTGGGCGAATGTGAACTTGTGATGTCCAAGCAAGACTGTGTTGCCGCACATTGCCCTCATAAGCATCTATCACAGCATTATCATGTGTGTAATTCAAGCCATTACTCCACTGCCAGATGCTATTGATGTACCAATTTGATCGGTAGTCGAGCACTTGGCGATACACCCTATTGGTGTCCGCTATTCCCACCTGCTCATTCTGATATAACTGATGATTCCATAAACTGGCCAACTTGATAGCATGTGTATGACGTCTGTTTCCGTAACGCCATTCCAGCATCCCCCTCAAGTTGTCATCCGCCAAAAATTCATTTTGATCCACATTGATCATACTAGGTGCCAAAGCTCGTTCCGTCGCATCTCCCCAAGCTCTAATGATCAATTCTTGTTTCCCCAGCTTCCCCAAAGGAATCACTTGATCGAACATACCATATAAGCGTCGCAGGTCATTGGGCTTTTGTCGTACTAACTCACCACTGGTAGAATTATACTTGAAGTCGTTCTTATGCCAATGCCCACCCAGCTGTACACGTCCGCTATAACGGTCGCCCCATCTAGCAGAAAGCCCTGCCTTGTATAAGCCATATGCCCCTGTTTGATAAGAGATCTCAAGCGGAGCTGCTGCCTTCGGATCGGATGAAAGCAATAGACTGGCCCCCAAACCTCCTTGTGCGTCCGACATAGACCATGCACCATACTTTAGGTTGATCTCTTGAAATAAACTGGCGGGTATCAAAGACAGGTCACTCGTACCCAGGCTACTAGAATTGATCGCGACACCCTCCCAGAGAATTTGTGTATGATGCGCCGCCATACCGCGTACAGATGGAGTCGCCGAACCATTACTGCCATAAATTTTTGTGTAAGTTCCGGCCAATCTGCTGAACAATTCATCTATGGTCGCATGTTGCTTCAATGCACTGAAACTACTATCCGATGTCTGCGGCAAAAGCTGTTGCAGTTGTATTTTCGGTGCGATTACCGTATACTGGTTTAACAGCAGACTACTATCAGCTATCTGGGCTTTAAGTCCGAAGATATTAAACGCAACAGCTGTAATAAGGGTCAGCTTTACTGTAGACCATAAACAGATCCAAAAACTATTATTTTCTATGCTATCTTTTTTGCGCATCACAATATTACTGGCTTCCTTAGCCCTTTTATTCACAGCCTGTAAGAGCACCAAAGACGCTTCTAATACAGACACAGAGGAAAAGGCGAAAACCACCAATGCCGTCCCTGCTAAAGGAACAAAGGTGGATATATTCGCCGCTGCCACTCAAAAGGAAGGTAAAGGTATCACTCCTACCACTAGCTACAGTGTACAAGTGGATAAAGACAGTCAGTTTTATCATCAGGTGTACAATTCCAATCGCTCAATGGTCGCTGGTCGCTTGGTCGCAGGAGGTAATAGCGGAGGCATGGCACTGCGCATCGGTGGCAGAATGGTCGATCTCACGCCCATGCAAATGCAAGAAGCACAGCGCCCTCGTCCCTTTATCACAGATCAACAATTCCTGAACCGACAAGTTCTCATAGGAGGCAATATGACCGGAGATACCGTTTATGGCGCATACCTGATCGGCATTTTCTCCCATCAAACCG
>JAHDGT010000155.1 GCA_020631675.1 Bacteroidota bacterium | reverse complement strand
AAGCAGGCACTCACGCCCCATCTATCCCATTTAGTACCACTCCTATCCCTTGCGTGAAATCTGACCGTAGATGCAAATGGATTTTTGGATGTACAAGATAATGATGTTAGGCTAGATGCGATCGAAGCAATGTATTAGCCAAGAACAATATCATGAATTGTAGTGAAGGGCCCATCTGTCCTCTCGCTTTGCCGCAAAAGAAGAGTTTTTCAAAAAAATAACTCAACTTGTAATAAAACCAATCTCCACTTAGTCTTACCCTACAAACGCACACAACAGCTTTGACCATACCGTGAACGCCAAAGACCAAACATACAAAGATCAGTTCGAGCAGATCGTGCGAACGCATGGCGATCGTGTCTATCGCCTATGCAGCTCCATGATCTACCGCAGAGCCTATACCGATGATCTGTATCAAGAAGTACTGGTCAATATTTGGCGGGGACTAAAAGGCTTCAAAGGCAAGTCGCAGCTCTTTAGCTGGTTGTACCGCATTACACTCAATACAGCGATCACCTTCAATAAAAGAGAGCAAAGGCACCAGCACTTAGAAGAATCAAGTATTCCAACGCAAGTGCAGCAAGTAAACGAAAATGAAGATCCTCGTATCGCGCAACTGCACCAAGCCATACACGATCTTCCGGAGCCGGATCGTACCCTCATGAGCTTAGTACTCGAAGATTTCTCCTACAAAGAGATCGCAGAGATATTAGATTGGTCGGTCAGCAATGTAGGCGCGAGGATTCACCGTACGAAAGCAAAGCTGAATCGCTTATTGAATAAAGAGCAAGTATAGCTGATCAATCGACTAAAAAAATACTTTGTGCCCCTTTGTGTTCTTACACCAATCCACATCAAAAACAGGTATGATTAAAAATCACACACACCCAAAGTCCCAACGGGACGAAATATCAAAGCGATGGATGTGAGTCCATCGACAATAGAGGCTGAGGCAATAATACCATTAATGTCTATGGATTGGTATTAGTTCTTTGTAGTCAGCTAAAACGGGAATACGATAAGCAATAAGCACAAAGAAAGGAGAACACTCATTTATACGAAGAACTTCTGTCTAAACCACCACACTGTAAGAAATATTAAAGTCACCAGTCATGAACAACACCTTCGATCAATTCAAAGCCACTTGGCAACAAAAAGCACCCAAGCAACCCATGCAAGGAGATGTAATGCGTAAAATAGAAGAGTGGGATAAAGCCATTGGTAAAGAGAACCTAGCGGCTACCATTGCTTTTTCTGTCACCATTTTCTTATTGGGAGCCATTGTCATGCCGCTAATAGACACCACCCTCCTCTTTGCGTGTATAACTGCGCTCATCTTTTTAATGGGTGGTCAATCTATGCTCTTATGGGCAAGGCAATTCCAACACGCACAGTCAAAGCAAGAAGCACCTGCGGTATATTTGCGTAGCTGGTCCAGAAAACTGCGTTACCACCTATTGGTGGCAAGAGTGTTCATACCCATTTACCTACTTTTATTGGCCTTGATCTCTAGCGTCTACTGCTACGAGCTATTAGCCCCCTTCTCGACTACTTACGCATGGCTGGCCATTGGGTCGACTTGCCTTTTTATCACAACTGTAGGTATCTTTGGTGTACGTCGCCGTTACAAAGAAGATCAAGCAGGAGTCATACCCCTGATTCAAGAGATCGAAGAAATGCGACTTCAATTTGAGGAATCATGAATATACCCGACCGTCCACAACTCTATTTCAAAAACCGTGTCGAATGGCGAGCGTGGCTGCACGACAATCACGATCAATTCACGGGCGTATACCTGATCTTCTATAAGGTGAGCAGCAAAGCGGAAAGCATGCGCTGGGAAGAAGCCGTACAAGAAGCCCTCTGCTACGGCTGGATCGACTCCACTGTTAAAAAGCTGGATGAAGAAAGACGGAAACAACTCTTTACGCCCCGTAAAAAGAAATCGGGTTGGAGCAAGGTCAATAAAGACCACATCATTGCGTTAGAAGCAAAAGGACTAATGATGCCTCCGGGCAGAGCTAAAATAGAACAAGCCAAAACAGACGGCTCTTGGACCTTCTTAGATGATGTAGAAAATGGCATTGTACCAGATGATCTACAGGCGGCTTTTGACGCTAATCCCAAAGCATGGACAAACTATCAAGCTTTTGCCAAAGGCTACCGCAAAAATTATCTCTACTGGCTGAATACCGCCAAAAGAGAAGCCACCCGCAACAAACGTATATCAGAGATCATTCGCCTTTGCGAAGAGAACATTAAATCAAGGGGAGGGTATTAGACAAAAAAGCCCAGCTGAAACTCAGCTGGGCTTTTGGTTTAATAACAATCCACATCAAAAGTAGGTATGATTAAAATCATGCACCCCAGAGTCCCAAAGGGACGAAATATAAAAGCGATGGATATAAGTCCATCGACAATAGAGGCGTAGGCAATAATACCATTAATGTCTATAGATTGGTTTAATAACTTTATATAGAGCGACCACAAGAGACCGCCCCTACTATTTTATTCTTCTTTTGCTTCCGCTTCTGCGTCCTCAGCTGTCTTTTCCGGGCGCATCTGCGGGAAGAAAATCACCTCTTGAATGGAGGTTTGGTTGGTCAGCATCATTGTAAAACGATCAATACCAATGCCCAAGCCCGAAGTAGGAGGCATACCGTATTCCAAGGCACGAACAAAGTCCATATCCAAGGCCATGGCTTCTTCATCTCCACGCTTCGCCAACTCCAACTGATCCACGAAACGCTCGTACTGATCAATCGGGTCATTCAACTCAGAATAGGCATTCGCGATCTCTTTACCATTCACGAACAACTCGAAACGCTCTACCAAACCTTCCGCGGTACGGTGTTTTTTCGCTAGTGGCGTCATCTCGATCGGATAGTCGGTGATATAGGTAGGCTGGATCAAGTGGTCTTCCACTTTTTCACCGAAGATCTCATCGATCAGTTTGCCTCTACCCATGGTATCATCTATCTCAATATGGAGTTGCTTGCACACTTGGCGCATCTCTTCCTCCGTCATTGCGGAAATGTCAATACCTGTGTACTTCTCGATCGACTCATACATGCTCATGCGTACATAAGGCCCTTTGAAGTCGATTTCGTTTTCCCCTACCATCACTTTGGTACCACCAGTTACTTTCAGTGTGGTTTCTTCCAGTAACTGCTCTACCATCTCCATCATCCAGACGTAGTCTTTGTAGGCGACGTATATCTCTACCGAGGTGAACTCAGGGTTATGCGTACGATCCATCCCTTCATTACGGAACATTTTACCGAACTCATATACCCCATCAAAACCACCTACGATCAAACGCTTTAGGTACAACTCATTCGCGATACGCAAGAACAAAGGCATGTCCAGCGTATTGTGATGCGTTTCAAACGGACGAGCTGCCGCACCACCGTGAATCGGTTGTAGCACAGGTGTTTCCACCTCTAACCAATCATGACGGTCAAAGAAAGCACGCATGGTACTCACGATCTTGCTTCTGCGCTTGAATATCTCGCGATACTGCGGGTTCACGGTCAGATCCACATAACGCATGCGGTAACGCTGCTCAGGATCAGAGAAAGCATCATAAGTTTCGCCCTCTTTGGTAGACTTTACTACGGGTAGTGGGCGCAATGATTTACTCAACAGCTTCAGCTCAGTAACGTGGATGGTCGTTTCGCCAGTGCGAGTCGTGAACGCATGCCCTTTTATACCGATGAAGTCGCCTAAGTCCAATAACTTCTTAAAAAGGGTATTGTACAAAGTCTTATCCTCACCCGGACAAATTTCGTCTCGACTGACATAAATTTGGATACGGCCTTCCATATCCTGTAGGTGTGCGAAAGCTGCTTTCCCCATGATGCGGCGAGCCATTAAACGACCTGCCATGCTCACCTCTTGATAATTCCCTTTTTCGGAATCAAAATTGGCCAGCACATCAGAAGAAAAAGCAGTCACATCAAAGCGCTCTGCCGGATAAGGGTCTATCCCCAAATCACGGATTTTCTGTAGCGCCTCCCGACGTACCAGCTCCTGTTCGCTGAGTGTTCTGTTCATAATGATGTTATACTTTATCTACAAGGCGCGAATTTACGAATCAAAAATAGAAAAGCGTCTTTCGTATGTTAGCGATAACAACGAAAGACGCTTTTAATAAGTTTCTTTTGTGGGCTTTTTCTTAAAAACCTACATTAAAGCCTGCTCTCAAGAGTAAACCATTATAGATATAAGCATCATTATACCCAACAGGAATCACTAGCTGGTTTTGGTTTCTATTATAAAGTAAATCATATAGTGCCATTACGTTAAATGACGATCTGGGTCCAATTCTTTGCGAATAACCTCCTCCAACAGGGAAACGGGCTGTTTGTAAGCGAGGGGCATTACTTGAATCACCAAAACTCATACGTTCGTATTCTGCATGTGCAAATAACTGAGGAATTATTTGGTATCGACCAAAAATACGTCCTCCAAATGCATTGGAAGAAGCTCCACCTTGACTTATAAAAGCAAAAGCAGGTCCAACACCCACAGAAGATCTGCCAGTAAGACGATAACCAATAACTGGGGCAAACGAAATAAAAGTACCTCCATTGAAAATGTTAAAATTACCATTTCCCTCAAAGAACAACTTATTCTGCCAAGGCTGACTTCTATAGTCGTTCGTCTTCATCCCTTGCCGCTCTTCCTTGCGGTATTGGCGTTCTTCTTTAGGGCTTTGTGCTTGCAAAGACAAACTAAAACCTATAGCCAATAAGGCGAAAAGAAAAGTATTGAAAAGGCGAGGGGTAACACTGAGCCTGCTGTTCTTACGATTGATCATATACTGATGATTTTCTTTGGTCAACAATGAGGTGGTTTAGAAAATAACTTTAAACGACCTCAATAATAAGACGGGAACAGTTTGTCAAAGGTTACATTTTAAAAAGCTGATATCATCAAGGAGTAAGCGTAGCAACACATTCCTGACTAGTGTTAATTCGATAAGCAAGTTTAATGACTCCTGTCTCTGGATCGATGTAACCACTACAAAGATTTTCAGGACACTGCACATCTTCTGAACTTAACCAAGAAGATACATTATAGCTGGCATACACGCCATCAACAAGTACACTGTCCGTAGTTAAGAAGACGCCTAAATTGTATTCTAAAGTACTCGACTCTCCATCCGCTTGATCCACATAACCATTGATGGTGAAAGTGTCTATCCCGGCACCAGTTTGTAATAAATTACTAAAGGTAAGAGCCGTGATAGATGTTGGAACAGATTCCACCAAACATTGGTAAACACTATCTGGGAAACAGTCTGTAGTGACCGTATATGTACCTACGAATTTATCAGTCACTTTATTTTCGCAGTCGGCACCTTCAAAACCCGCTTGACAGAAACATTCCCCTTCGTAGCAATATGCATTTTCTAAACACTCCACTCCAAAACAAGGGTCTTCCGTACCACAGTCTACACCAATAAAGCCTGGTGGGCAATCACAATAGCCAGAAAAATCCTCAGCTACTATACAGGGAGAACCATTCAAACATTCAAGCGTAGAACAAGGGTCCACATACTGGCAGTTCGGGCCGATAAAGCCATCAGGGCAATCACAAAAAGCGATACCATCCGCATCCTGGGTGCAAGTACCTCCATTACTACAAGACAGCGTAAGGCAAGGGTCGTAAATGGTACAATCATCACCCGTATAATTGTCCCAGCATTTACAAGAGGCATTACCCATTGTGTCGATCACGCAATTACCATTATTACAGTTTACGTCCTCACAAATACTAGGGCGATCACAGCTACCGAAAACGATCAGTATTAAAGCGAATAGGAGTGCGGTATGCAGCAAACTCCCGTATTGTTGATAGATACTCATGCTTTCTTTGAAATTATTGCTTCAATTCTTCCTCTGGTCCATCATAAAAACGGTACTGAGTGAAGGTATAGTGTGAGTCAGCAGTAACTGGCACCCATTTTTTAAATTTCCAGAACCATTTCCACTGTAAAGATATGATACCTCTTTTAATGTAAGCCTCTACAAATGGATGTACAATGACTCTAAGATTTTGATAATCCAGTTCGTTGAGCATATAGCCTAAACTATTCTCGATCTCATCAATGATCAAACTGGTGTTTTTGATTTTCCCGGTTCCCTTGCAACTTGGGCAAGTTTCACTAACCGAAAGGTCTAATTCTTGGCGAGTGCGTTCGCGAGTGATCTGCATGAGGCAGAAACGACTCAATGGCAAAATCTCGTGCTGGGACCTATCATTACTCAAAGCCTCTTTCATTCTACGCTGCACCATTTGTCGGTGCTCGGGATCCTTCATGTCAATGAAGTCGATCACGATCAAGCCCCCTAAATCACGCAGTCGAATTTGACGAGCGATCTCTTCAACAGCTTCCAGATTTGTGGTCAGCGCATTAGTGGCTTGTGTCTGACCTCTATGTCCGATTTTAGTGCCTGAATTCACATCCACCACATGCATAGCCTCTGTGGTTTCGATCACCAACTCCGCCCCACTGGCCATCTTCACGTTTTTCCCGAAGCTCGCATTGATCTGCCGAGTCACCTTGAAATGCTCGAAGACCGGAGCCTGTCCGGAATAGTAGTTGACCGCTTTTTCCTGACCGTTCGACTGTTTGCGAAGCTGCTCTTTTAGCTGGCTGGCCATTTGCTTATCGTCCACATAAATATGTGAGACTTCATTATTCAGCAAATCACGCAATAATTGCGAAGTGCGCCCTTCTTCACTCAAAACACGTTTAGGCGGTCTGTTCTGAGCTACTTGCCCTAAAATCTGTTCCCAACGTTCTAACTGAGCTGTAATGTCAGCGTGAAGCTCTGCCACTGTCCGTCCATTCGCGGCAGTACGCACAATGATCCCGAACTTCTCCGGCTTAATGCTTTCTACTACACGCGATAAACGCTCTCTTTCTTCTTTTTTCCTGATCTTTCTGGAAATAGAAACCGTTTCACTAAAAGGTGCCAAAACAATGTAGCTACCCGCTAATGTCACTTCACAAGTCAAACGCGGACCCTTACTAGCAATAGGCTCTTTCAGTACCTGTACTAAAAGCACCTCCTGCTTGTTCAGCACATCCGCCATTTTCCCCGTTTTAATGATATCGGGTTCAAGGCTCGTGTTTTTTAACAGTGGGTCAGGTTGCTTGCCACTGATAGCCAAAGAAACGTATTTACAGAAAGACTGCACCTTAGGACCAAGGTCAGTATAGTGGAGGAAGCCATCTTTAGGCGTACCAACATCTACGAAAGCGGCATTATGACCAGGGGCGATTTTCTTTACTTTACCCAAGTAAATATCACCTACAGCCAAGCCTTTACCAGCTTGCTCGCGATGGATCTCAACAAGCCTTTTGTCTTCCAGAAGCGCGATCTCTAAACCCGTAGCGCTTGAACTAACTATTAGATCTCTATTCAAAAGAAATTCACTTTAGCGTTCCAATAGACATGCGAATGCATGTTGTTCTATTCGACAATGCGCAGCTTTAACTACTGGTTCATCAACAGGCGACTATATGGTCACACCTATGAAAACCGAGTGGTTTGCTAGCACGATCGACAAGAACAAAGACCTTTTAATGTAATTGTTGAGTACTAAACAGGGTACTTGAATTCGAACGAAAGTACCCGCATAATTTGAAGCATACCACCATCAAATTTGATCGATGGTATTTCTTAAAATAGAAGTGTCCACACATTACAATAGCCACCTTTGATATTGAGCTTCAAAGGTGGCTATAGTGTATGTTAGAATCGTTTATACAAACAGAAAGTGTTCTGTTGAATAGAATGCACCCTCTGTCAAAAGAAATTACTTCTTCTTCTTGTGACGATTTTTACGTAATCTCTTCTTACGCTTGTGCGTGGCGATCTTATGTCTTTTTCTTTTCTTTCCGCAAGGCATATCAACTACTTATTTGTTAATGTCTTAATATACTGAGTTAATCGGTCTACAAAGGTAGGGTTTTTTGCTAAACTTTTACACTTCTCCAAGACTTTTACTGCTTTATCATATTCTCCAAGCTGTGCATAGCTCTCCCCCATATAAAAATGCGCATCAACGTGATTGGGTTCAAGCTCGATCACTTTTTCAAAACGCATCACCGCTTTATCCAACTGTCCCGATACTATAGCCATCTTTCCCAACATAAAATGGGCGTCCAACGCCTCGGGGTCTTTTTTGACAATATCTAGTAGTAACAGCACCCCTTGCATCACCTGAGATTGCCCGGGGTACCCATCAATATAACTGGCTGCTAAGCGAGTTTGAAGCTCAATGTCCTCCGGTTTTTTGTCAACCGCTGTCTGGTAAGCGGTAATAGCATGACCCACCAAATACTTTTTGAAATTGGGTTCCTCAGAGATTCGAAAAGCATCCCCTAGTTTGTCCGCGGCAACAGTCCAAGCTGCCGGTGTATCTCTTTCTTTAGCAGCCGCTTCATAATAGATAGCACCTATTTCCATATAGCCAGCCTTCTCCCAGCGATCAGCTATTTGTTCCAGCACTGCTGCCTTACGCTCTCCTTTATCGGCTTGCGTCAAAGAACCCTCCATGTCGTCGATAGATTTCCGGTCGGCTTCTTCCAACTTGTTCTTCAGTTGTTCCGCAAGTTCAAAAGGGTCTATATCAGGAACATCTTCCCCTTCACTGGCTGCGGCAGCGGCGGCGGCAGGACGTTCCGCCATTGCGGCCTCCATACGATTAGGCTTCACTCTTTCGCCAAAAAAGTAGATGCCTGCTGCGAGCAATGCACAGACCAATGCTAATGCGATTCTTGGATTCACGATATAAATAAAATTAATTTGGGCGCGTGCCCGCAATAAAAGCCTGCGCTAACAATTTGAAAATAATCGGCATACAGCACGAAAGTCTCTATACTCAAGTCTCATACCTCGATTCTAAAAAAGCGCAAGCTTTTAAAGCGGTCACCGGGCTATCCGTTGCAATTCGGGTACTGTTCGCTGCTTCGCTGGCAGGGCTAAAAATGGCTACCTCTGGGCCGCCTTTTTAGCCCGCCGCTCAGGGCGCTCCTTAGTCCCCTCATTTCCACTCCTATCCCTCGCGCGTCATATGGGCTAAGGTAGTGCTTGTTATCAATAATGACATTGTTCAATGCACAATAGTTCTGAAAACTTCACAGATGCTTGACTTATAGGCTAATGGTAACTATTTAGGTTAGGGCTTTTGAGATGGAAAATCAAGCTTTTTGTTCTTAGACGAAGCTCTTCTTGAGAGGCATCGCAG
>JAHDGT010000624.1 GCA_020631675.1 Bacteroidota bacterium | reverse complement strand
GAAGCAGGAGAGGTACAAGCGGATGTGCGGGAGCTGATCCCTTGGCTACAACAGGAAGAGGGAATAGAAGAGCTGCATGTGTTTGATCCTACCGATTATTTATTAGAACGTAGGTTGCGTAGAATGGTCGGCCAGGCAGGGATGGAGTTGGTGGTGTATGATAGTCCGCTATTCATTAATACCAAGGCGGAATTAGGGTCTTTCTTCAAGCCCACTAAGAAATCATTTTTTCAGACTTCCTTCTACAAACAGCAGCGAAGCAAGCGACAAATATTACTGGATAATGAAGGCGGACCCATAGGCGGTAAGTGGACTTATGATGTGGATAACCGTAAGAAATACCCCAGAGGCAAAGTACCTCCTGCGGTACATTTCCCGGAGTCGGATCAGTATTGGGAGGAGGCTTGTGCGTATGTGAAGGAACATTTTTCAGACCACTTAGGCGCACGGTCTGATACGCCCTATTACCCTTATACCAGAAAGGGGGCTTGGGCGTGGTTGCAGCAGTTTTTCCAGTATCGCTTTCACGAGTTCGGAGATTATGAGGATGCGATCGTGAAGGAAGAATTGATTTTGAACCATAGTGTTCTCACGCCCATGATGAATGTGGGTTTGATCGAACCTATGTTGATCGTAGAGGCAGCTATTGACTATGCGGATAAAGAAGGCGTACCGATCAATGCCTTAGAAGGTTTTGTGCGGCAGATCATTGGCTGGCGAGAGTTTATCAGGGGCATGTATGAGGTGAAGGGGGTAGCATCGCGGACCAAAAATTACTGGGGCTTTGAAAGAAAAATTCCTGCTTCCTTCTACGAAGGAACTACGGGAATCGTACCCATTGATACCACCATTCAAAAACTGCTGAAAACAGGCTATTGCCACCATATAGAGCGCCTAATGATCTTAGGTAATTTCATGCTGCTTTGTGAGTTTGATCCCGATGAGGTATACCGCTGGTTCATGGAATTGTTCATTGATGCTTATGATTGGGTGATGGTGCCCAATATCTACGGCATGAGCCAATTCGCTGATGGTGGTTTTTTCGCGACCAAGCCCTATATCAGTGGGTCGAATTACCTCAAGAAAATGAGCAACTACAAAAAGGGCGATTGGCAGGCGACTTGGGATGGTCTGTTCTGGCGATTTATGCATGTACACCGCGATTTCTTCTTGAAAAACCCCAGATTAGGCATGCTGGTACGCACCTTCGATAAAATGGATGCCAGTAAAAGAGAAACACACATCAACAATGCCGAAGCGTTTTTAGCAAGTTTGGATGAAGCCGTAGCGGCGATTTGAAAATTTGAAAGTGAGTCAATTTGAAAATCCCCAATATTTAAAATTGAAAAAACACCCCCGTAGAGGCATCGATTTATCGCGCCTCCCGTCGAGCAGATAAAAATCCCACGATTTTGCAGAAAACCGACACCCCATTGTAGAGACGTTATATCATAACGTCTGGCATCGAGCAGATAAAAATCCCACGATTTTGAACCG
>JAHDGT010000154.1:6667-9404 GCA_020631675.1 Bacteroidota bacterium | reverse complement strand
GGAAAAAGAACTTTATCGATTTTGGACAGTGCTTTTAGATACATATATATAGTAGTAAGCGTTTTGCTGCTTAGTTCTGCATTGAGTTGTGATGAACCGAGGATAACTGTTGAAAGCGAGAATGAGCATGCTTTAGCTTTATATGAACGGGTGGACACGAGTTGCGCTGTTGCTTTTGTTGCTTTGGATCTGGAAGAAGCAGCGGGTCTGGAGGTTCCTGAGGATCTGTATGTGTTTTTGGAAGAGTCTATTCGTTTAGCTAAGGAGACCATTCCTCAGCGTGACAGAAATGGCTATGATCGGGTTACGGCATTGAGTGTGTTGTTTCAGATCGATAGGATCGTGAAGCGGCGCGGACCTAATATTCTGACTTACCACAGTTCTTTATCGATGTGTTTGCGTTTTGGTTTTTATGATTGTGATGTGTTGAGTTTATTGTATTTGACCATAGCTGATGAATTGGATCTGCCCATTGAAGGGATTTTGATGCCTGAGCATATGAGTGTGGTTTGGCTGGATGATCATCAGGAGATTTACTGGGAGCCGACTTTGGGTAGTTTGAAGGATCTTGATTTTTATTTGGACAGGTATGCTTTAGATCGTTCTTTGGTGGGGCGAAA
Source organism: Bacteroidota bacterium (assembly GCA_020631675.1). GTDB lineage: Bacteria > Bacteroidota > Bacteroidia > Chitinophagales > UBA2359 > JAHDGT01. The sequence goes on along the minus strand of JAHDGT010000154.1, from coordinate 8,784 downwards.
TAATATGTTCACTCCGTTGAATAGGCGGGAGTTGATCGCTTTGCTGACTTACAATGTTGGGCAGGCTTATTTAGAGTCTTATGGTTACCGCAAGGCAATTCGATATTGTAGCGAGGCTTCTGTGCTTATGCCGGATTGGCATCGACCTTTTGAAACTACGGCTTATGCTTGTAAGGCGATGAACTTACATGAGAAATCCATCTATTACAGTCAACGTGCCCTGCGACTATTGCCCAGTTCTTATCGGATGCATGAGAATATCGGTTTTAGTTATGAGCAATTGGGCTGTTACACTGAGGCCATTGAGGCTTATGAGGGCTATAAGGCGGGGTTGCCGAGGACGGTTTATGATCGGGATAGGGTTTTGTTCGGGATCGATAAGAAGATACGGGAGTTGGGGATGTGATAATAGACTCGAGACATGAGACATGAGACATCATGCTGACGCTAAAGTCGTTACTTTGAAAGCCCTATTGGTTATACTTTTGTCCAAGTACTTATCTATGATTGCGATGCATACTTAACAAAAAGGGGCTACCTCATTATAGAGGTAGCCCCTTTTGATTTGTTTTTTTATTCGCTTTCTACAGATCGAATTTGATACCTTGTGCTAATGGCAATTCTGTACTGTAGTTGATGGTATTGGTTTGACGGCGCATGTATGCTTTCCAAGAGTCGGAACCGGACTCTCTACCGCCTCCTGTTTCTTTTTCACCACCGAAAGCACCACCGATCTCAGCACCTGAGGTGCCGATGTTAACGTTTGCGATACCACAATCGGATCCTTGGTGTGACAAGAACTGTTCTGCCGCACGCAAGTTGGTGGTCATGATCGCGGATGATAAACCTTGAGGCACATCATTCTGCATTGCGAGAGCTTCACTCAGATCATCATACTTCATGATATAGAGGATCGGTGCGAAGGTTTCGTGCTTCACAATATCATATTGTGCATCCACCTCTATCATACAAGGTTTCACATAGCAACCACTTTCGTAACCCTCTCCTTCTAATACACCACCTTCCACGATGACTTTTCCGCCAGCGGCTTTCGCTTGTTCGATCGCATCTAAATAGGCACTTACCGCATCTTGATCGATCAATGGGCCCACGTGGTTATTTTGATCCAATGGGTTACCGATGACCAATTGCTTGTAAGCATCTGCCATTTTATTTTTCACTTCCTTGAACATGGACTTGTGAATGATCAAACGGCGAGTAGAGGTACAGCGCTGACCACAAGTACCGACAGCACCGAATAAAGCACCGATGACCGTCAATTTCAGATCCGCGTCTTCGGTAACGATGATGGCATTGTTGCCTCCTAATTCTAATAAGCTGCGACCTAAACGTTCTGCAACTGTTTTACCTACGATGCGACCCATACGAGTTGAACCTGTAGCAGATACTAAAGGCACTCTTTTATCTTTGGTCATCCACTCCCCTACTCTATAATCACCATTGGTCAAACAGCAAATACCTTCAGGTAAGTTGTTTTCTGCTAAAACCTCAGCCATGATGCGCTGACATGCAACAGCGGATAAAGGTGCTTTTTCAGAAGGTTTCCAAACACAAACATCACCACAAACCCATGCGATGGCCGCATTCCAAGCCCAAACCGCGACTGGGAAGTTAAAAGCAGAAATGATACCTACAATACCCAATGGGTGCCACTGCTCATACATACGGTGCAATGGGCGTTCTGAATGGATCGTCAAACCGTATAACTGGCGAGACAAACCAACTGCGAAATCACAGATGTCAATCATCTCTTGCACTTCACCTAATCCTTCTTGCAAGCTCTTACCCATCTCATAAGATACCAATTGACCCAATGGCTCTTTATAGGCGCGAAGTTTATCACCGAACTGACGCACGATCTCACCACGTTTCGGTGCGGGCATCATTCGCCAGGTTTTAAAGGCTTCTTGAGCGGAGCTGATCACCGTTTCGTAATCATCTTTGCTGGTTGAGCGCGCCTTACCGATAAGTGCTCCATCAACAGGAGAATAAGATGCGATCATTTTGCGCGAGCCTTTCAGCCACTCTTGTCCGGTAGAAACCCCTTCATTGACTTTCTTCAGCTTGAGTTTTCTCAAAAAGCTGGTGTCAATAGC
>JAHDGT010000154.1:0-6567 GCA_020631675.1 Bacteroidota bacterium | reverse complement strand
CCCCTTCATTGACTTTCTTCAGCTTGAGTTTTCTCAAAAAGCTGGTGTCAATAGCTGTTGCGGTTGCAGTAGTCATACTAAGTAGTTACTATTAGATGTGCTGCCAACTGTTTATATGAGTTAGAGCGACATCGGTTATTATTTTCGGAAACGACCGCAAAATTACGCTTTTTAATGACGTCTTAGTCTATGAGGCAGTATGAAGTAATTGTAAAACTAGCCTCTGCGTCGCCCATTGCTCTTTCCTGATGTATTGATTTTAATGGGTGGCAATAGTCTTTCTCTCAATCTTCTCACGTCCGACAAGTCTCTTTCTTGTATGCTACCTACTCTTATCGCTTCTTCACAAGCTGCAAGTGCCTGTTTTCTTTTCCCTTGTCTTTCTAGAAGGCGGGCATAAGTGAAATGATTGTCGAAGCTATTATCAATTTGTATGGCCTTCTCGATCCATTCTGTAGCTTTCTTTAAGTGCTCTTTCTTCAACTGGTCACTTGAATTCGCATATTTACGAGCCGCATCTTCTAATAGTCTTGGGTCGCTAACATCATACTGGTCAAAATATCGGTCTGTAACCAATGCGAAGCAATTCCATTCATCTACTCCTTCAAAGAAGGCAGCTTCAAGATGATAGAGCAGATCCGATTCGTTAGGGAGGTGCGCGCTACGGGCCACATCCATAGCTTCGCAGAAAATAGACCTGTCATTATACTCTATCGCACTAAGTACACCATTGTATACGGCAAGGGTGATCCTATCATTCACTTGCTTACCACCATAGTTACGTTTAAAGTAGTCAATATCATCTATTAAGTATCTGATCGCCCAATTTTCCACATTATCGGAGAAGTCGAATATAACTATTCCTTTCACTTTGAAGATCTTGTTCTGATTGGGTACGGAAATAATCGTTCACTGCCCTATTATAAGGCTCATTAAAATCTTTCAGCAATCTGGCGAACTCATATAGCGCATTGGCATCTTCGGTTATATTCTGGTAGTCATGTGCCAGTTGCTCAATTCTAACATGCCTTTCTTGGGTCTTTTTCCCCACGCCAATAAGATCCTCGGCAACACCGACCATCTCCTCTTTTTTATAGATATACGCTTTATGCCGAATCGACCCTTTGGGATCGATAAACAGCATGGTAGGATAGTCGCCAATATCCAACACCCTTGACATATTGGTATAGCGGGAATCATCTAGATTGAGATGGTAGTTGATGAAATACTGATTATAGAGAGCGTAAACATCCCGATCCGCGAATAGCTTGCTGGAAGTATCTGGGCAGTTTTTACACCGATCAGATGTTGTAGAAACAAAAACGAACTTCCCTTCTTGCTTAGCTCTTTCCAAAACCTGCGGAAAATCGCCTTTAACGAATTCGATCTGTCGACTTCCTGAATAATATTGAGCTAAGCCCAAGGACTCCGCGACGCTAAAAAAAAGCATCATACAAAATATCGACCGAGTAAAAAGCCGACTATAAAACACAGTAGTTAAAGGGGGGTAGTAGGGAAAGGTAATCATAGATGGATACTTATAGCTATCAATTTAGTGAGCTAGTTAGAGCGGGGGCTATCGAGAAGATTTGGTTATACGGTCAATCAAGTGTGACATATCCTTATAGGGTTGATCATCTTCCAATGCGAGCCGAATGGCAAAGTCAGCGTGTAGAAGTGCTTGTTCATAATCTCCCAACTTATAGTACAATTCTGCCTGAGTGGCATGATTTGTATAAGTTTGTAGCATATCCACCGCCTTTTGGTTCCATTGAATGGCGGTATTCAGGTCGCTAGATTTGTTACTGTAACGCAGCACCTGCTTCGCCACTTTGTTGATTCTCTCGGGCGGGGTAGTGTTCAGGTGTATTTTGAAATATCGCTGTGCATTTTTAATATACTCCTTCCACATTAATCGCTCTGCGTAATAAGTGCTGTACAGCTCAAATGCAAAGGCTTGTTTTTGCTCAAGTTGCAGTGATTTCAAATAGGATGAAGTACGTTGGAAAAGTTTATCATCTTTTTCACTAGCGGCAATGCGAATACTATTGAATAACAATCTTTTGACCTGTACGTTCGCCTCTGCGCCAAATCCGTCTTTGAAATGGTCTAAATTCTCAACGAGTGTTTCTCCAGCTAAGTTATTGAGAGAAGTGGCAAAGCGCATGATGAACTTGTCACTATCTCCATTCAGCAGCATTATCCCTTGTCTCGACAAATATTTATCTACCCATCTATTATATGGTTCTTGATTCACCCTACATAGTTCTGCCAATTCTCTTGCATATTGGGTCATATAATCATCCCGCTCACAAAAGCGCTCTAGCCTTTCCATATCTTTTCTCTGAGCAAGTTTTCTTCGCAAGGAGTCATTTGTACAATTAAAACGTCTCTCTCCCATTAATAATGGAGGCTCAACTGTTGGCAAGGGTTCTTTCATCACAGCTGTTACAAACTGTGCGGTGCAAAGCATATCAGATATACTTTGCCCACCGATAGTTTGATGCACTAGTTCTCCAAAGTAGTCGAAATATAAAAAATAAGGAAAGCTATTCGGTCCCTCGATCAAATACAAATCACTGAACAAATCATAGTCATCCTTTGCATCAAACACCACTTCTACACTAATGAAGTGTTCAGAAAAATAGGCTTTTAAGGCCGGGTCGGTAAAAACCTCTTTCTTCATTGTTTCACAAGGCGGGCAACGTTCAATAGATACCGAAACAAAAATGAAAGCTTTATTTTCCTCAGCCTCTTTTAATAGCTCAGGCCAGTTGATATCTGATCTGAAGTACAATCCCTCTGTGGAAAGTGCTTTCATCATACCCTGTCCGAATAGGGTTCTCTGGAAACCTAAAACTGACACGAGTAAAATGCAGCTAGTAATAATGAAGAAAGGGCGAAAAGACATCTATCCGATTTTCGGGGATTGTATTTGGCTACTGACCAGTTTAAACGCAAATGTAAATACAGATATGTAGATACGCTAAGAACTTCATATTTTATCGTTGAAGTAGATGATGTATCATCCTATAATGCGACTTATCTGATAAACATAAGCACTTACACTAAAAAAGCGAGACCGTGTGAATACGGTCTCGCTTTCTCATTTATTTTGTTAATGTTCCATCACACCTACAGTGATGTTATTTACCTAAGACGGTATTCAATGGCTTCTTAGCTTTCATCAAACTTTGAATTTTGCGCAATTCACTCAATTCTGTTTTAGAAGCTTTTTCTTTTCCGGAAGTAGCGGTATAGATCGCACGATCGATTTCTTTAGTCGCCTTCTTGCGCTTACCAGCTTGATACTGAACAACTGCATTTACTTTAGCGGATTGATAGTTATTAGCTTCTAATTCAACCGCTCTTGTGATCCAAGCTTCAGCTTTCGCTAACTGCTCTTTCGTATTTAAATGACTAACTACATTCCAAGCCGCTGTACTTAAATAGTCCGCACTCAATTTATTGAACTGCTTATCAATCAAACCAGCAACAGCATTCGAGTAGCCATTCCAATCTTTCACCGTCTCGTAGTACATAGTGCGCATTTCCGCCTCAAAGATATCTCCTTTTCTAATGCTCACTTTTTTCAAAGATGCTAAGGCACGTTCCATATCAGAAGCAGAACGACTATTAGCCGCCTTAACAACAGATGTTTCAATAGCAGCACGAACTTTTTTATCTACAGCATCAAGTCCGACTAACTTTAATAAGTTCTTGTCATTAACCAATCTTTTGTAAGCAATCGATTCTGTATCCACAGAGAAATCCAGAATGTACTGTAATGCTTTATCAGAAGTTCTTGGCTTTTTCAAATATTCAGCAACTACATGGTCATAAGACTCATTGTAATCTTTGAGCATGTAGGTATAGTCGTACAAAAAGTCAGTATGACGATTCCCGTTCTCATACTCTACATTCATATCAATATAATCCGTGTAGAAAGGATTATTCTCTTCGTTACTCACTTTCTGGATATCAGGAGAAGTAGCATATTGCTGTGCTAGATCTATCATACGGTCGATACTCAAAGCCCCTACTTCTTGCCCGATCACATTCCCCTTATCATCAAAAAACATGTACATCGGGTATTCGCGAATTTCGTGCTTTGTACGAAATGCGATACCCTCCGCGGTTTGCATATCTACTTTGACACTAACAAAATTATCTTGAAGCAGATCTGTTAGACTATGGTTTGTGAAAACCTTAGTTAACATTTGCTCACAGTCTTTTTTGAGAGGACTATGAATGTATGCAAAAATTGGTTTGTTGGCTATATCCGCCCATTTAAGTGTAGAGTTCCATGAACCGACATAAAAATCTATCCCTTCATCTTCGGGTGTACTATTCTTATCAACCTGAGAAAAAGCAGGCAATGTGACGAACATACAAAAGATGAATGGAAGGCAGGTTCTTGTAAAGTTGAACAGCTTCACCATAATCACGCTATTAGGGGTTGTGAATAAAGAAGTATCGGTTATCACTCGGTGCTTTACTGTTTAGACATCAGTCGCAATAAAAATGTCACAGAAATAATCCTGAAAAAACAGTAAAGAAAAGTGTGGGAAAATCATTGTTCGTATGAACTCAGGTCTATTATATCCTTACGGTAGAAGTCCTAAAAAGGTTACACTACTTACAATGTTTTTTGCGATCACACTAAAGAAAAGACCTAATCCTCAAAAAAAAGATTAAGAATCCAGTAAAACACAGCATTAATTATGCCAAAAATGACAATATCAAGACGATAGGCTGACATTTTCATTACAAATGGCATCAAGCTTTAGCTTACCATATTTTCTGGCACTACCCATTCTGTAAATTGCTCATTGGTGAGCAAACCAGAAGCTATTGCTGCTTCTCTGAGTGTAGTACCTTCTTTATATGCTTTTTTGGCGATAGTAGCGGCCGCATCATACCCGATCTTGGTATTTAAGGCTGTTACTAACATCAAAGAATTGTTCAGGTTTTCTTGGATGGCTTGGTGGTTGGGTTCTATTCCTGCCGCACATTTCAAATTGAAAGATTCAGCAGCATCACCCAATAAGTTAGCTGACATCAACAGGTTGAAGATCATCATGGGTTTGAAAACGTTCAACTCGAAATGGCCGGTACAGCCACCTACATTGATCGCTACATCATTACCCATTACCTGCGCACATGCCATGGTCAATGCTTCGCATTGTGTCGGGTTAACTTTACCCGGCATAATGGACGAGCCTGGCTCATTAGCAGGGATTTTGATCTCTCCGATACCACAACGTGGGCCTGATGCTAGCATTCTTATATCGTTACCGATCTTCATCATACTGACCGCAAGGGTCTTCAGTGCTCCTGAAGTCTCTACGATCGCATCATGCGCGGCAAGTCCTTCGAATTTGTTTTCCCCTGTGACAAATGGCAGACCCGTCAACTCGGCGATCTTCTCTGCTACAGTGATCGCATATTTCGGAGGTGTATTAAGTCCTGTACCTACTGCTGTTCCGCCCAAAGCCAATTCAGACAAATGCGACAAAGTGTTTTCAATTGCTCTGATCGCGTGATCTAGTTGCGATACGTAGCCAGAAAACTCCTGTCCCAAAGTGATCGGTGTCGCATCCATGAAATGCGTTCGTCCGATTTTGACCACACTTTGAAAGGCTTCGGATTTTGCTTTTAGCACATCTCTGAGTGCGGCGACTTTAGGAAGCGTGCGCTTCACTATAGTAGTATAAGCCGCTATGTGCATAGCAGTTGGAAAAGTGTCATTACTAGACTGCGACTTATTCACATCATCATTAGGATGTAAAGCCTTTACAGTATCTGTTAATACGCCTCCTTGAAGCACATGACCGCGATTAGCGATCACTTCGTTTACATTCATATTGGTTTGCGTACCCGATCCTGTTTGCCAAACCACCAGCGGAAACTGGTCGTCTAATTTTCCTTCTACGATCTCGTCACACACCTTGGCTATCAGATCGGCTTTCATGGGATCAAAGCCTCCACAGGTCATATTGGTGTATGCGGCTGCTTTTTTCAAAACAGCATAAGCATAAATGACCTCTTTAGGCATTTTCTGCCCTCCGATATCAAAGTTCTCTTTAGAGCGTTGTGTCTGCGCCCCCCAGTATTTATCGGCGGGAACATTCACATAACCAATACTATCTTTTTCTTGTCTGAAGTCCATGATGTTGAATAAGCACTGTTTTGCAAGCTGATTTAAAGCATGTTTAGGGTTTTAAAAGCTTCCGCTTTTCCGCATACCGTACCTTAATATAAGTACGGAACCCAAAAATAGATTCATCTACTAAACCAAATACTTAGTTTCAGTATAGATGAAAAACTTTAAACCATCTCAGCGAAAAGGAAACACAAAGGTAAGACCTTTCAAACAAGTACACTCTAAATAATCGAATAACACTTAAGAGCGTGTGCAGGATTTTATATACAGTCTGTAAAAGTGGAAGCCTCAATTCCAACTTTGTTTTCACAAATATCCATAAAATAATAGTAAAAGTAAGGTGAATAACACAATTGTGACAAAACAAAAACAAACTTATACAACTGCTTTTCAAGTACTTA
>JAHDGT010000153.1:3079-9408 GCA_020631675.1 Bacteroidota bacterium | reverse complement strand
TAATAGTAAGCCCAACGCACGTACTATGAGCTAACCTACGCCCTCAACTTCATTGAATCGTTCGTTTACTATACAGCAACAGTGATCAATAGCGAAATAGCCACATCATCAACCAACACCATTACACAGATCGGTCAAGTAGATTTCCGTTCCTACAAACACATTGACCATCTATCTCTTGTGCTGCACCCGCAATTCAATTTGTTATTGGGGGCTACTGGTAGTGGGGGTTCTGACTTATGTCAATTATTGAGGGATGCCCTCTTGTTTCAATCGGGTAAATATCGCGGTTTAGAAGTGAGTGTCGGGATGCGTTCTAGTCTTGACAAAAAATACATCTGGCAACTGGATATAGAAGATAGTGCTTCGAGATGGCAGCGATTAAACAAACTGCAGTATAAAGTTTTCCTATCACAAGATGGTAAAACTATCCTTCACGATACGGATTCACTAGATGCGATTCGTACTAATGACTCGATCAATAAGGCAATGAATATATTTGCCTTGACCGGGCTTATTAATGCGGGCAACTTTTTCCAGATCGGAGATTTAATGCTTAGTCTGCCATTACTGAAAACCCCTGATCGCATCATTTTCGAGCGCAATAAAAAAGTACAGCACTTTATAAGCGAGTCCACTCCTAAGTTCATACGAATCATCACCCAAAATCTTATTGATCAGATCATTTCTAAGCCTGAAAATGATGAACCTAATACAGTATCAGAACTTATAGACCATTTCTTTCCTGAAGAATTTATCACGAGTTTAAAGACACACAGTGCCATCAATGGTGTCCGCTTTAAGAACGGGCATAATGTATATTTAAGGAAAAGCGAACTGGTTTTATCAAACCTCCAGCTGGAATTCAATTACCGTGGGCAATGGCAACTTTGGGACGATCTGCCCCTAGGTTTACAAAGAATCTTTCAAATCTATTGTGAGGTGTTTTTACAAAAAGCGGGTGTATTCATTATTGACCAGCCTGAAATCGGTTTAGATCATAAACAACTATCAGGTCTATTGTCATTGATAAGAAGCTGCTTTAATACTCAAAGTCAATTCATTATTCACAGTCACTCCCCTTTCGTATTAGAAAGCTTAAAACAAAATGAGTTAGCGTCCGTGATAAACAGTCAATTTAATGATGGGGTAAGTTCTTTTGTTAAGTTGAATGAAACGGACAAAGAACGCTTAATGCCTTATTTCAGAGATGATAAGACACTCGATCTTACAAAGTGCATTCGCGAAGTGAATAAGTTGTTTTTTTAATTAGCGAGGTAGTTTATTCTCCACTTCCGTCCTTCTTCAAATTCAGTCCGCCACCAAATAAAGCTTTTTTAATACTGTCTAATTGTTCTGGGGTATAATCTTGAGCAGGAGCGGCAAAAGATGGCGTCGTATTTAGCCCACTACTACTAGGATCCTCATCATCATTAGTATCTCCAAATGAAATGTTAATCATATCGCCACCAAAATCAGCATCCTTAATGGTTGATTGGGCAGCAGTACTGACTTTCTGTTCTCCACAATCCAAGCAGTCATTAACAATGTCCGTATTGTAATTCGCTTCTACCTTTTGCCCGTTCACATCTAACTCATGATAAGTCAGTTGTAGCTTATCTAAGGTGCTGTCCCAATCCGCTAGTGTAAACAGGTCTTTGGAAGTTTTACCCGATTTTAATACTACCCGAACATCGCCACTCAAAAAGTCGACCTCACAAGTCCTGACTACCTCATGTTGATTACTTAAAAAGCGGATCAATTGAATAGCATCCATATAGGCTTCGTTAGGCGTGTTTTTCGCATCTACCTTGAATAGGGTAACGTTTTTGGTCGCATTGACCTGAGTATCATCATCTTCATTATCTCCGCCTCCGCTAATAAGTTGTAAAGATGAGCAAGGAGTGCTAAAACTGCTCATCAAAAGCAAACAAATAAATGCAAAAGAGAAATGGGTAGTCTTTTTTAAATAGGTGTGCATAAGGGATGTTATTTCTACAAGAAATAGACGGGAAACGGGCAATTACTCAATCAAAAATAAACTATTTATTTCTATCAAGAGGACTATAGTACTGAAGTAAGTGATTTTTATTTGTTTTCACAAACCATATTTGAATTTGCACCACTATGATTCATTTGCACAAAACAGCGATCTGCTTGTTGTATCTTTGTGGTTGTCCACGCAAGGGATAGGAGTGGTAATGAGCCAGACAGATGCGCCCTGAGCGGCGGCGTAAAAAGGCGGCCCAGAGGTAGCCATTTTTACGCCTGCCAGCGAAGCAGCAGATGGCTGGGGAATTTTAACGGATAGCCCGACCACGCAGTTAAGGCTTGCGCCCGTTCCAGCAAAGAACGATTTGTCCGTAGAGACGTTGCATGCAACGTCTTTACTTTACCCGATCAGGATGCATTATCCAAATAAGAATAAGCGCAAGGCTTTATTGCGTGGATGCGCCCTAATCAGAACTGACAGAATAACACAATGGCATCAGCTCAATACATAGAATTGGAGATCGAAGGCATGAGTTGTAATAACTGTGCGCTTGGGGTAAAGAAGTATTTGGAGAAGAAAGGGGCGGATGAAGTACATGTGGATTTCGCGAATAAGCAAGCTGTATTCACCCTGCCAAAGAGCAGTGATAATGGCTTGAAGGATATGGTTTTGGGTATTGAGAAGCTGGGCTTTAAGGTGGTGAGCGAGCAAGATGAAGCCAGTAGATTGCCTTTGGGCTGGAGTTTGTTGAGCTGGAAACTGATGGTCTGTGCGCTATTTACGATTCCGCTGATGTTGTCTATGTTTTTGCCGATCCCATTATTGCACTCGCCTATTGTACAAATGCTTTTGACTTTGCCGGTTTTTGCTATTGGCGGGCATCATTTCGGCACCAGCGCTTACCATTCGGTAAGGAGTGGTGTGATGAATATGGATGTGCTCATCATCATTGGAGCGAGTGCGGCTTTTCTTTACAGCTTAGTGGGTTTTGTGCAGGGATTAGGTCCGAATTATATGTTCTGGGAAACGGCAGCTTCTATCATTACACTTGTTTTGTTGGGCAATTGGCTGGAACATAGGGCGGTGGCTCGTACGACCAAAGCCATGAAAGCACTTAGTGCATTACAGCCTAGTGAAGCTCGAAAGATCATTAGTGAGACTGGTCAAGTGGATCGCATTGAAAAAATACCCACTAAACAGCTCAAAGTCGGTGATCTACTGCTGGTCAATACCGGGGATGTGATCCCGATTGATGGCGAGTTGATCGAAGGAAAGGCGCTAGTGGATGAGTCCATGATGACCGGAGAGAGTCTATCGATTACAAAGTCTATAGGTAGTACTTTGATCGGTGGTACGATACTGACGAACGGCAGCATTAAAATGAAGGCCACCCGTGTGGGTAAAGACACCAGTTTGCAGCAAATTGTGGATCTGGTACGTAAAGCCCAATCCGAACACCCACCGATACAAAAACTGGCGGATAAGATCAGCAGCGTATTCGTACCTGTGGTATTGCTCATAGCTGCTGCTACTTTCCTTGTTTGGTACTTTGTAATAGATGCTGGTTTTCAGAAAGCGATCATGAGCAGTATCGCTGTATTATTGATCTCTTGTCCTTGTGCGATGGGGCTGGCTACGCCTACTGCTGTTATGGTGGGTATTGGTCGTGCCGCTAAGAAGGGCATTTTAATGAAGGGAGGCGAGCTCTTAGAACGTTTATCAGCTGTTCAACAGATCGTTTTTGATAAAACAGGTACACTAACAGAGGGGAAACAGCAAATCAGCAAACTCGAAATCATTGATGATACCATTTCAGAAGAAGAGTTGGCGAATGCTTTGGTCGGTTTAGAACAACATTCCAACCACCCGATCGCTTCTAGTCTGGTCAGCGCACTGAAAGAGAAGGCAAAGCAACCACTTCAATTTGATAAGATTCAAGAAAACAAGGGTATCGGAATCAGTGGCGTGAGTGATGGAACCAATGTCTACATCGCAGGTTCCTACCAAAGTGCAAAGCATTTAACGGAGGTCGATTCTTATCAAGTCTACATCCAAAAGAACGGTCAATTGATCGCGATGCTTTCATTGGATGATCAGATCAGAAGTACCGCTGGAGCTAGTATTCGTCGTTTACAGGAAGATGGGATCACAACCATCTTACTTAGTGGTGATCGGGAAGAACGGGTCTCAGATGTTGCCCAACAGTTGAACATATCGTCTCACTATAGCGAGCAGTTGCCTCATGAAAAACTGGATCATATCGCCAATTTGAAAGACAAAGGGGTTACTGCTATGGTTGGTGATGGTATTAATGATGCCCCTGCATTGGCCAAAGCGGATATTGGTATTTCTCTAAGTAATGCGACCCAAGTAGCAATGGAATCCGCTGATGTTATTTTACTGCATAATGATCTGAATAGACTGGTTGATGCGGTGAATATTTCGACCCACACGGTCAAAACCATTCGCCAGAATCTTTTTTGGGCATTTTTCTATAACATACTCTGTATTCCCATCGCGGCCATGGGCTTTTTACACCCTATGTTCGCAGTTATCGCCATGTCTTTGAGTGATGTTTTCGTCATCGGTAATTCTTTGCGTTTAGGCGTCAAAAAAATTGATTAAGACCGCTAGCTTACCATTGCGTCTTTAATGATCGAATAGGTCAAGCATTTTTGTAAATTCGCCCCATGCAATTAGATATACTGGCATTTGCTGCCCATCCGGATGATATAGAATTATCGTGCTCAGGAACCTTGATGCACCATATCGCCCTCGGTAAAAAAGTAGGTATCGTAGACCTGACGAGAGGAGAATTAGGTTCAAGGGGGACGCCCGAGCTTAGAGACCAGGAGGCGATCGCCGCGGCTAAAGTCATGGGTATCCATGTACGTGAGAACTTAGGTATGGAAGATGGCTTCTTCGAGAATAATAAAGCCAACCAACGCAAAGTCATACAAATGCTGCGTAAGTACCGCCCCCGTGTGGTCTTAGCCAACTCATTAGAAGAACGCCATCCGGATCACCCCAGAGGTGCGCAACTACTAGTAGAAAGCTGTTTTAAATCGGGTTTAAGAATGATCAAAACCAAGGGTGAAGACGGTAATGAGCAAGACTTCTGGCGACCGAAATTATTATTGCATTATATGCAGGACACCCCCTTCTCTCCTGAGATAGTAGTGGACATTAGTCCATATATTGAACGAAAGTTAGACGCCATTAAAGCTTTCAGGTCTCAGTTTCACGACCCTAGTGCTGAGCAGCAAGATGACAGTATAGGTCCTCAGACTTACATCAGTTCCAAAGCCTTTTTAGACCGTATCTACCATAGGGCCAGTGAACTTGGTAGGCAAGCTGGCTATGACTATGCGGAAGGCTTTAAAGTCGGTCGCATCTTAGGCGTAAAAGACCTTTGCGAGTTAGACTGATCAAAGTCGAGATTCATCCGAAAAACTGTAGTAGCCCGCATCCGTAACGATCAAGTGATCCAAGACAGACACTTCTAAAAGTACCCCAGCTGATTTCATCCGTTTGGTCAGCTGTATATCCGCTTCACTAGGCAGTAAATTACCAGAAGGGTGATTATGACATAGTATGATACCACTGGCCAAAGCATTGATCGCTTCTTTAAAGATCAGGCGTACATCTGCTACAGTACCCGTAACACCTCCAGCACTGATTCGTTTTTTACTGATCACCTTATTGCTTCTATTGAGGAATAGCACCCAGAACTCCTCATGCGGCAAATCCCCTAGCAAAGGTCCGAATATCAAATAGGCATCTTGGCTACTTTTGATCTGTTGTCTGGGCAGTACGGCTTCTTGCTGTCTTCTTCTTCCCAGTTCCAAGGCGGCCACAATGCTTATTGCTTTGGCCTCCCCTATTCCTTTAAATTGTATCAGCTCATTCACACTTGCTTTACTCATCAGTTGCAAGCTGTTCTTGTATTTATTCCCAATGCGTTGGCAAAGGCTCACCGCTGTTTCATTGCGATTACCCGATCCGATCAAAATGGCTAATAACTCGGCATCTGATAGTGCGCCAACACCCTTATTCATCAGTTTTTCTCTCGGTCGATCTTCATCCGCCCAAGCTCTTATGGTCAGTTTGTTAAATGGTATGGGATCCGTCATAGTAATGGTCTTTACTAAGAAGACATATAAGTAGTCCGATTTTCCCGAAATTATGTATATTTTATTATTTCACATTTATAATTGTGGCGAATGCTCTCCCTTTTGTGGTCAAGCTTCTACATCAATAAAAAAGCGCACATTCATTTTTAATGAATGTGCGCTTCAAGATTACACCAAGAAAAGAAAGTGATGCTTAACCTAAT
>JAHDGT010000153.1:0-2979 GCA_020631675.1 Bacteroidota bacterium | reverse complement strand
AATGAATGTGCGCTTCAAGATTACACCAAGAAAAGAAAGTGATGCTTAACCTAATGAATTAACGTGTTTCGCTAATTTAGACTTCAGGTTAGCCGCCTTCTTCTTGTGAATAGTATTTTTACGTGCCAGCCTGTCTAACATGCTGAACACTTTAGGCAACAATGACTCCGCCTCTCCTTTATCAGAAGTGGCACGCAAGTCGCGAACCGCATTACGAGCGGTTTTCTTGTAATAACGATTGTGTAGACGTTTTTTGTCGTCCTGTCTTACACGTTTCTTTGATGAACTATGATGTGGCATAACAAAAATGTATTCTTTTCTTTGATTCCTCCTCTAAAGGGATGCAAATATACTACGATCTATTGGTAATAACAGGCTTTATCGAAAAAAATACGCCTCTCTTTTGATTTTTAGCTTTCTCTATAGCGTTCCTTCTTAGTTTGACATACATTTGCAGTTGCTCATGCAGGTACGACGCTGTTTTTGAACCTAACGTTTTTTATATTGGGATACGACTCGTAAAAACTAGGGCGGGCCTCAGTCGCTGACTTGTCGCGATCTCTTCTCCTTCGGGAGTTAGGGCAAGGGGATTACCGATCTTTTACGGCGGTCTCATTTCATGTTTTTGGGAGGTTTCAATAAACCTTTTCCGTACTTGTGTGAGTTTTTATTTTTAGACGCGAGACATGAGATTTACTTGTATCTAAGTAGCTCGCCCACCTTGCGCATTTGCTGAAATAATGATTTAATCCACAATGGCGAACCAAAAAAAGAATAAATCAAAACCTAAATCCAATCCCAAGTCCTATACAAGTAAAAGCAGAAAAAAATCTACTACTTCTACTAATAAGACCAAAAGCAAAAGCAAAAAAACTACTACTGATTTTAAGTCGAAGGCAAAGTCGACCAGCAAAACAAACGCAAGTCCTAAGACAAATCTAAAAGCAAAGTCAAAAACTAAAGCTAAACCCAAAGTCGGCCTAAAGAAATACCGCTACTTCATTACCTATAAGCCCTATGGTATGCTGTCTCAATTCACGGACGAAGGGACAGGGCATCCTACATTGGCTGATTTAGAAGGACAATTACCCAAAGATGTTTATGCTGTGGGCAGATTGGATCGAGATAGTGAAGGATTATTACTCTTGACCAATGACATGCAATTGCGGCATGAATTGCTGGATCCTAAAAATGAGCACGAAAGAGAATATTGGGTACAAGTAGAAGGACTTCCCACTTGGAAAGCCATTACACAATTGAACAGAGGGGTAACGATCACGGTAAATAAAAAAGACCATGACACTTTGCCTACTATTTCAAAACTACTAGCCATTCCACCCAAATTGCCGGAACGTAACCCGCCAATCCGCCAAAGAGAACTGATCCCCACTTGTTGGATGAGCATCAGCTTGATCGAAGGGAAAAATCGACAAGTAAGAAAAATGACCGCTAAAGTAGGGCATCCTACCCTCCGCTTAGTACGTGCACGCATGGAAGACCTGACGATCGAAGGGCTAGAAATCGGAAAAATCAAAGAAGTCCATCAAGCTGAGTTGTATAGGACATTGGGTATTTCTAATGACCAATAAGTACTGCATCAATCTTGCTTTTTGTACTTTAGAGCCTCATGACAAAATCATCTGACATCATCATCAGTGCCGAGTTTGAGCATGCGCTCGAACTCATGGAAAACACCAATGAGCATGTGTTCATTACAGGTCGTGCCGGCACGGGTAAATCCACCTTACTCCGCTACTTCCGCAATCACACCGCTAAAGAGATCGTCGTACTTGCCCCAACGGGTATCGCTGCGATCAATGTGATGGGGCAAACCATACACTCTTTTTTCGGCTTCCCCCCCTACCCTGATATTTTCAATCACATTGGTAAAAGACGCAACCGCAAGATCTATGAAAACCTAGACGCCATCATCATTGATGAAGTATCTATGGTGCGTGCGGATATGATCGATGCGATCGACAAATTCATGCGCATCAATGGCTTGAATAAGCACCTACCCTTCGGTGGTGTACAAATGATCTTCATCGGTGACCTTTTCCAGTTGCCGCCTGTGGTTTCTAGTGATGTGGAGAAACGGGTCATGGAATTTCTCTACGAGACCCCCTTTTTCTATAGTGCCAATTCCTTCTACAATTACAAGCTGCACTACGTAGAGTTGACTACAGTTTACCGGCAAAAAGATCGTGGCTTTTTACAGCTCTTGGATAACATCCGTACTAAAGAGTTGGACGAATACACCCTCGAAAGCCTCAATCAAAACTACCATTACAGTTTCCGACCAGCGGCTGATGATTACTTCATAACGCTTTGCAGTACAAATAAAATTGCAAAACGAATAAACGATCAACAGCTTGGACGTTTGCCGCATCAATTATTCGAGTTCGAGGCTAAAGTAGAGGGGGATATAGACGATCGTTCGCTGCCCACAGACGATCTCTTGGAATTAAAGGAGGATGCACAGGTCATGTTCGTAAAAAATGACCCTGACGGTAGGTGGGTGAACGGTACATTAGGTAGGATCGTTAAAATTGATTTAGATCTGATCAGTGTGGCCATAGAACAGCGTATAGAGGATAACGGCAATGGCGAGATCGGTGAGGAAGACATTTACCACATCGAGAAAACAACTTGGGAGATCGTGAAATACGATTATGATGATGCTAAAAACAAAATCACCACAAAAGTTGTAGGTCGCTTCACCCAATACCCCATCAAGCTAGCCTGGGCGATCACCATCCATAAAAGTCAAGGCAAAACCTTTGACAACATCATTGTAGACATCGGCAGGGGTGCTTTCGCACCTGGGCAGATCTATGTCGCACTCAGCAGATGTACTACATTAGAAGGCATCATTCTCCGTCAAAAGATCCGCTACCGCGACATCATCATAGACGAGCGCATATTGGAGTTCGCTAAAAACAATGGTTTGTATGATAGCTGATGATTTAATGTGCTGAT
>JAHDGT010000152.1:5450-9468 GCA_020631675.1 Bacteroidota bacterium | reverse complement strand
TAACTACTTAATCGCTCATTAGCTGTATCAGTACGATCAATCAATTCAATATTGATGCGAGAACCATCAATGTTTTCGTAGTTCAGCATTACAAAGCCTACTTTTTCATTAAAGTAGCTGGTCAAATAAGTAGTACCTAATTCGCTTTCTGCCTTACCTTCTATTACCCAGCAAGTATAGCTGCCTGCCTTGGTAGTGATTTCTTCTTTCCGTGTAATTCTATAGTGGTATTTGTTGGTGATCGGTTCTTCCCAAACTTTCCAGCGTTCATCAGACCATTGCGGGCCGATCTTCATTTCCCAGCTGTACTCTTGGTCTATCTTATAAGGTGCTTGCGCAAAAGGGAATGGATTCAATTCTAATATGCGGAATGCGCCATAACGAGGCGGGTGTAACCAGCAATTCTTTTCATTTTCGATCACACCGGTCAAACTATTGCCACCCGCTTCATCCAGATCAGCATTCAACCAAGTGTATTGTATGACCGATTGATTGTAGTCGGGTATGTCTTTACCAATGGGCTGTAGTCCGGGCAGCGTCGTTATTTTGAAGTTGGCCACGATCTCTGGCTCTCCCAAACCAAAAGGAACCAATGCCCAGCGATCAGGAAATTTGACAGATTCATCATTAGTAGGCTGAAAGCGGTACTTGGTGCCCCCTTCAATGAACTCATATTTATAGGTATAACTGACAGAAGGTTTGAAAATGACATTATCCGCTGTATAACGATCATCTGCTTTGATGGCTGCATCGAAGCTTTCAACGAAAACACCATCTTCATCTACTAAGGTATAAGGATAGGCTGCATCTTTTTTGGTACTTGGTATTTCGCTTTGTTGGACCGTGCCGACCGAGCTGTCTTTTTGATCACAAGCGGTGAACAGGGCAAAGCCAATAACTAAACTGCAAAAAATAAATAGCTTATAGTGATGCGTAGGAATGGAACGAAAGTCTTCTTGCTTTTGTATAGGAGAGGAAGCAAAGAGAGACCTGGATTTACTGGACGACTTGATTTTGGGAAACAACATCAATTGGAGGTTAAGTGAAAGAAAACAGACTTTTTGCTTGTCTGGGTATTTGTTGAACGAACCCATATAAAGGATCATTATGATTGATGCTTACAAATATATATGTACCTATAGCCTCCTTGCAACTATAACTGATGAACGGTCTATTTTTAATGACGAACGGTTTTTTTACTTATAGGCACTTAAGCAACCTTCTTATTCAAATACAAAAAAATGACACAGAAAGAACTTCTAAAACGACAATTGCAAGCCACTTATCCGCTATTAGAGGATAAGGACTTGGAGCAACTAGTAAGTAAAAAAGAAAATCAGCCTTTAGACACGATCAAAGAAGCTGCGGAAGAGCTATTGATAGAAAAGTTGATCGACAGGAATTTTGAAGAATATGAGGCCGTTTTTAAAGCATTGGCCTAAACCTAACTGAGAAGCTTATGAAATACTTGAAAAAAGCACATGTTTTGATCATAAATCGCAGAACAGTGGATGCGCATGGCGGATTTTATAACCCACCAACCAACTTGAAGAATGAACATTCACTAGATTTCTTATTGGATGCGGTAACAGCTGAACTATTCGGTGCACCTATGTATCCCGAAGTATATGATAAGGCTGCCTACTATTTACATGCGATCAACTCTGGACATGTTTTCCAAGATGGTACGAAACGAGCAGGTTTGGGGGCAGCATTGATTTTCTTGAATTTGAATGGCTATAAACTGTCTGACGAATTAGAAAAAAATATCGGTGGTGATGGTAAATTGGTGCCAGAAAAAGGGGAAAGTAGAGATGATATTTTAACCGAGTTCGTTTTAGAACTTGCTTCCGGCAAACACGACTTAGCAACTTGCCAATTGTGGTTCAAACGAAATATTGCTAAGCAATAATAAAAAAAAGGGGCGACTTTTAAGTCGCCCCTTTTTTTATGTGAATAACTCCTCCCAGTACTCCTGAACAAAATCTTCCAGGGTTTTGAAGAAATTATCAATATCCACTTGCTCATTACCCGCATTCACGGTCACTAAGCGTATAAAAGTCGTGCCTCTGAAAGAACCATAGCCTACTACTAGTTTGCCTTTCTCATACAATAAGGTGCAGAGCTTTTTAGCATCTATACCCTTATAATTAAAGCAAACCGCGATAGAGTTCTCATGGCTATATACCTCATAATCCGGATGCTTCAATACATATTGCCTCCCGTGTTCCGCCAGGGCGAACTCATGTTCTACCATTTGGGTGAGTCCTTTTGTGCCAATGGCTTTCCACAAGGTCCAGAATTTGAGGGCGTCGTTTCTACGGCCACATTGAAAAGAGATCTTACCCGTGTTCAATTCATCCCCATCCGCTTGGTAGAGGTAGCTGGCATCATTAGAAAAAGAATCATAGAGGTGCTTCTTCTCCTTAGATAAAATGATGGAGCAGCTCAGTGGGGTGCTCAACATTTTATGGGCGTTCAAGCTGAAGGAGTCCGCTCTATGCGCCCCTTTAATGAGGTGTTTATATTTGTCACTGAACATTACCGATCCACAATAAGCACCATCCACATGTAACCATAAACCGTAAAGTTGACAAACGTCCGCGATGGCGTCAATGGGGTCGAAGGCACCGAGTACGGTAGTGCCAGCAGTGGCATTCACGAAGAAAGGCGAATAACCAGCGATCAGATCTTTTTCAATTTGAGCTACCAGATCACTGACCAGCATTTCTCCTTTTTCATTGCTTTCTATATAGCGCACATTTTGCCGACCAACACCAATAAAAGCCGCATTCTTAGGTACAGAATAATGTGCTTCTTTAGAAGTATAGGCGATCAATGTTTGCTGCACTCCTTTTTGGCGAATCTCGGCATCAAAACGGTCGCGCGCCATGAGCATACCCATGAAGTTGGTCATAGAGCCACCCGCTGCCAAAGTACCTTCGGCAGTAGAAGGATAGCCCAATAAAGATTTGATCTTATTGATGATGACTTTCTCTACCCCTACCATGGGTCCGGCCACCTTATAGGTGTACATGCTATTGTTAAGTAGGACAGAAAGGAGTTCGCCTACAACGGCTTTGCCGTTTCTACCGCCAAAAAGCTGATTGAAAAAGGCTTTACTAGTGGTTTTTGGGGTATTGAGAATAAGGTCGGTCAAGGCTTTTTCGTAGCCCTCTGAATCCGCTGGTTCATCGTTCAAGGCCAGGTCAAGCTGTTGGTACAACTGTTCTGGCGGAACGATGGGGGTAACGGGTTGATTTTCTTCGGCAGCAATAAGCTGCTCAGCTATTTGCTGGAAGAGTTGAAGATCGGCTTGCATGAACACGGTTAGTTGCTGAATGAATAACAAAAGTAAGCCAACAAATACATAAAAAGTACCAGATGCCTCACTTTGTCGGTGTACGACAAAATATAAGGACTGTTGAATCAAATCGGTCTGAAATAGTGTTTATCTTGTACAAGCTACCTATTACACTATCCTCAACCTTCTATTTTGAGTATAACACCGATTCATTCTTTAAATCAACTTGTTGGTGAATTGCCCGCCTGTTCGGGTAAAGACTATGTGCGTTTGGCCAAAGGCATGCGCTTGTCGGCAAAGGATTTTGAACCTTATATGTATTGGTCAAAGGATCATTATACGCGCAATTGCATTGTACGCACCCAAGCCTATGAATTGATCTTATTGTGTTGGGAAGCAGGGCAGTCCACGCCGATCCACTGCCACGGCGGTGAAGAATGCTGGGTGTACGCCCTGAGCGGACAGATCGCCGAAAAGCACTGGCATTTGAATGCCGAGACCAAAGCAATGCACCAAGAACGGGAAATGCGCATGCACGCCGGGCGGATCTCGTACATGAATGACGATATGGGTTTCCACAGCCTGCACAATATTAGCGAGCAGGCGGACGGAGGCGGGCGCAGCATGAGCCTGCACCTATACATGAACCCGATCCAACGTTGCAGGATCTATGACGCCAAGAACAAAGACCTACGCTGGAAAGAACTCAGCTAC
>JAHDGT010000152.1:2244-5350 GCA_020631675.1 Bacteroidota bacterium | reverse complement strand
GTCTCGGGTCTAATCAACCGACACTCCAAGTACTTCCCTCCTTACCGTCTTTCACACTAATGCTGAGCTCCTTCAAACGGTCGCGGATCAGATCCGAAGTACCCCAATCTTTATTGGCTCTCGCAGACTGGCGTAGTTCTAAAACCAACTCCATCAAGCCATCCGTTACGCCATCATCACCGCCAACGGCTTCCTCTTGCAAACCGAGAATCTCATTGATGAAGACGTGCAGCGTCTCGCCCATCTTATCAAAAGCCGCCTTGCTGATGCTGCTCATAGACAGTTGCTTATTGTGTAGGGCGTAGATCTTGCTACTCAAAACAAATAGATCTGCCAGCACCTGAGCCGTGTTCAGGTCATCATTCATATGCGTATAAGCCAAGTCGCAAGCCTCGAAAATGGCTTTTTCCTCTTCTGGCTTATCCCCTGACTCATGCCCTGGGTGCTCTAATTTATTCATCAAAGCATAAGCATTCATCAAACGCTTATAGCCCTTTTCCGCCGCCTGCAAAGCCTCATTACTAAAATCAACTGTAGAGCGGTAATGCGCCTGCAACATAAAAAAGCGGATGGTCATAGGCGAATAAGATTGCACCAGCAATTTATGCTCACCCGTGAACAACTCGTTCAGCGTAATGAAATTGCCTAATGACTTACCCATTTTCTGGCCGCCATTCACTGTGATCATATTGTTATGCATCCAGTAGCGCACTGATTCTTTACCACAATGTCCAACAGACTGAGCGATCTCACACTCATGATGCGGGAACTGCAGATCCATACCCCCACCGTGAATATCAAACTCCTCGCCCAAGTACTTGGTGCTCATCACCGAGCACTCTAAGTGCCAGCCCGGGAAACCCTCGCCCCAAGGCGAGTTCCAGCGCATGATGTGTTCTGGCGAGGCCGCTTTCCAGATCGCGAAATCAGCCGGGTGTTTCTTATCACTCTGCCCGTCTAGGTCGCGGGTGTTCTGCAAAAGATCCTCCAGCTTTCTACCTGAAAGCTTTCCGTAATCATGACTTTGCGCGAATTTCTCCACATCAAAATATACTGAGCCGTTCGACTCATAAGCCCAGCCATTTTTCAAGAGCTGTTCTACCCACTCGATCTGCTCTAAAATATGTCCTGTCGCCGTAGGCTCAATGCTTGGTGTAAGCGTATTCAGCGCACGCATGGCCACATGGTAAGACTCGGTATAATAGCGCACCACCTCCATCGGCTCCAGCTTATCCGCCGCCGCTTTTTTTGCGATTTTGTCCTCGCCCGCATCCGCATCATTCACCAAATGCCCCACATCCGTGATGTTACGCACATAGCGCACCTTAAAACCCAAATGTTTCAAATAGCGAAACAACAGATCGAAAGTCACCGCTGGTCGGGCATGACCCAAATGCGGCTCTCCGTAAACAGTAGGTCCACAAACGTACATTCCCACAAAACCAGGGGTGATCGGTTTGAAATCCTCTTTTCTGCGCGTCAAAGTATTGTAAATGCGCAGTGGCGAAGTAGATAGATCATTCATAATAGCTGCGAAGATAAGTCTTGAAAAAATGCTAACAAATAAAAAAGCCCGCTCACGAAAAATCGCGAGCGGGCTTTAGCTTATAGCTTCTAAAAAATGTGTCCTATAGTTATAACATAGCTAAGTTGTGCGCACGCGATTGAAAGCGTCGCAACAACAAATTGTAAAAATGCTATGTCTTAGTTCGTTGGTCATGATGTAAGGCTAACACCTCAAAACATTCAATTAGTTCCCGAAGGTGAATATTTATGCCGCATGCCCGCAATAAAAAGGGGGGGCTTGCGGACCGAACTGGAAAATCAAGGCACTTTCAATACATACTGTTTGCCTGATCTGGCGCGTAAAGACTGGGTGCGCAACCACGGGTTCAGCAGTTTGATGTACTTATAGGTGGTATTGTGCTGCTGGGCGAAAGTAGCAATATCCCCGATCGAGTTCACTGTTACGGTTCTATAATTAATAGGCGGATAAAGATCATGCGGCTGCAATTGGAAACCATATAAGTGAGGGTTCTCCATCAACTGCTTATAGGCCAATATGCGGAACATATAACGGTAAGTCTCTTGATTCAGGTAAAGATTATAATAATCAGATTGCTTTTGGTCCTGCACATGATCGGCCATGCCACTGCTACCTCTATTATAAGCGGCGCAAGCCATGCTCCAAGTACCAAAACGCTCCTTAGATTTATGCAGGTACTTACAAGCGGCTTCAGTTGCTTTCTCTACATGATACCGCTCGTCCACATCCGTGCTTACTTCCATGCCGTACTGCTGTGCGGTGGTGCGCATGAACTGCCAAAAGCCCCGCGCCCCGGCAGGAGAAGTTGCATTTTCCAATCCACTCTCGGCAATGGCCAAATATTTGAAATCATCAGGTAGACCGTGGCGGGCCAAGATGGGTTCTATAACAGGCATCCACCTTTGCGCCAGCTTCATGATCCGGATCGTGTGCGAATGCCGGTAAGTGATAGAGGTCAGTTCGCGATCCAAGCGTTCTCGGATCTCCATTTCATGTAGCGGCACGCTCTCTCCTGCGAAGGTCATGCTTCCCGGAACATATACTTGAGTGATGTATTGATCCAATGCGGCGGTCTGTTCTTCTGTATCTGTAGAACTTGAATTTGTACTTGCTCCTAAAGAATCCGTCAAACTATCACTACTGGAAAACAAGACATACATCAAGCCCAGGAAACACACAAAACCAAAACTCGCAAATAGATTTCTGACGGATAAAAGCATATATAAATAGCAGTGAAAAGTTAATGTAATGTTATAGCACACACCAGCATATTCTTGTTTCTCAAGTATGCTAATGAATGAGGGAAGATGGACTACTATTCCATCAAAAGAGTAGAATAGGCGGACAACAATGTAAAAAATGTAGTGAATTCGGGCGGTAAAAAGGTGAGGTGACCGCTGAGACAGTAAGATAAACCAAGCGATCTACATTTTCCAAATCTCGATGCTTTAAAGTATGATCTTGACAGTCTTATAAAAAACGATAGCCACCCGATCCATACAAGGATAGGTGGCTATCAACCCCTCTCTGTTAGCAGCCGATTAAGGCCTCTAACCATTA
>JAHDGT010000152.1:0-2144 GCA_020631675.1 Bacteroidota bacterium | reverse complement strand
AGTAAAGTTACCTGTTCAAAACGCTGTTTGACCACTCTGAACAGGATTTGTTTTGTTAGATAGTGCTACAATAAAAAGTCAAGGGAAACCTTATTGCCAATGCACTATACTGAAGCTTTGATCTAAAGCGGCTGCAAATATAAAAATGCAATCACGAAATCAAAAAAGATCTTCGGCTTATCTATCCGATCTTATTCGATTAAAGAACCTTCTGCTTCAGATACTTCTTCTTCGGGTTCTTCTAAGTGGGCGAAAGCGTGTGCTTTAATACGCTTTTCCAGCTCTTCCATCAGTTCAGGGTTGTCTTGCAAGAAGTTTTTCACATTCTCTCTACCCTGACCGATCTTATTGCCTTCAAAGCTGTACCAAGATCCACTCTTCTCGATGATATCCAATTCAACGGAATAGTCGATCAATTCACCGGTTTTAGAAACCCCTTCGCCATACATGATGTCGAATTCCGCTAAACGGAATGGAGGAGCGACCTTGTTCTTCACTACCTTCACACGTGTACGGTTACCGATCACATCTGTACCCGACTTGATCTGCGCGATACGACGAATGTCTAAACGAATAGAAGAATAGAACTTCAATGCCTGACCACCCGTAGTTGTTTCTGGATTACCGAACATCACACCGATCTTCTGACGAAGCTGGTTGATGAAGATGCAGATACAACCCGTTTTGTTGATCGTACCCGTAAGCTTACGCAATGCTTGCGACATTAGGCGTGCTTGTAACCCCATCTTGGAATCACCCATATCACCTTCTAGCTCATTACGTGGTACCAGTGCCGCTACAGAGTCGATCACTACGATGTCCAAAGCACCCGAGCTGATCAGGTGATCCGTGATTTCCAGTGCTTGCTCTCCGTGATCCGGCTGCGAGATCAATAGGCTGTCAATGTCAACGCCTAATGCCTTCGCATAGTTAGTGTCAAAAGCGTGCTCCGCATCGATGATCGCGGCGGTTCCGCCTTTTTTCTGTACTTCTGCGATCGCATGGATCGCTAGTGTTGTTTTACCAGAAGATTCTGGCCCGTAGATTTCAACAACACGACCGCTTGGTAAACCCCCGATGCCTAAAGCGATGTCCAGACCAATGGATCCCGTAGAGACCACATCTGTCTTCACCACTTTTTTCTCACCGAGTTTCATTACTGTACCCTTACCATAGATCTTATCGAGCTTGGCAATGGCCAGTTGCAGCATTTTTTCTTTGTTATCTTTTGCCATGAACGCCAGTATATTTAAATGATTAGAAATTACTTACAGAGGGAGGAACAAGGGTGTCCCCGTCGTTCTGATACAAAGATAATGCTAAAATTGTTGGTTTTGTTCCTTTTTTGCTAACTTTTTTACTAAAATTTTTATGATTTATTGTTAAATGTTTGATTTTCAATGATTTAATAAAAAGGGAGAATCTTAGCATTCTCCCTTTTACCTAAAAAATATAGGTGTAAATGGATGATTACTGCAAATCATAAGTTTCTTCACTCACTACTATATACTGTATATGCCCCTCAGGTGTGAAAGAATCAACAAATAGCCATTCATTGCCATTGATCTGATCACAGTCGACAAAATTGCCACAGTAAGAACCCGCTGTTAGATTGCCATTACCGAACTCGCCACCTTGAATGCTGCGTACGCGAAGACGACTCCCTTCATCAACGATCTCAAAAGAAACCACTTGTCCGTCTATGGTAAAGCTGAGTTGCTCGTCGGCTACTTCATAGCTTTTGGTACTCTCTCCCCAGCCATCGTCATAGCGAACATCGTTTTCACTTTCGAACACCAATGTATTGAAAGAGGCGGAATTCAAATAATCATCGAATAGGTCCGCAGACGTGGCATCGTCATTATCTATTTTGACAAATGCGCCGTCTTGAATTTGATAGGTTTCGTATTTGACTAGTTCAGAGCCGCTAAAGCTATAGCTGCTGGGATAGTCAACATTGAAATCGTCTTTGCAGGCCGAGAAGGTCAAAAGTAGGAACAGTAGAATGCTGAAATTGATTCTCATAGGTCTTTATGATTGAGTTGGTTTAAAGTACACTGTAATCTAAGTTTTAAGATAAAAATGATTCAGCCAGAAGCCTTAAAAAAAGACTTTGTGCTCCTTTGTGTACTTCGTTCTTTGTG